>CAZKPD010000013.1:0-28378 GCA_964554585.1 uncultured Rikenellaceae bacterium | reverse complement strand
GGAGGTTGAAGCGTATGAGGGAAAGAACACCTTCCGTATGGCTCCATACCATCGCTTAGATATTGGAGTTCAATTTCATAAAAAATATGATAAGTATGAGAGAACATGGGAGGTGAGCGTGTATAATGCCTATAATAGGCACAATCCCTTTTTCTATCAACCCGGAACAGATATGGAATGGAACGAAGATGGGAGCATTACCTATACCAAAAAGCTGAAACAGGTGGTTATTTTTCCCATTATCCCTTCTGTTTCTTGGTCAATTAAATTTTAAATTTTGCGGAAATGATAATACGAATAAAAAAATATAGCTCACTCCTCATCATGATGCTTACCTTTGCATTGGGGAATACTCTTACCGGATGCTATGAGGATGTTCCCGACAAGTATTTGCCAAAAATCCCACCCAAGCTGGTGGTTCACTCCTTTATTTCTCCCGGCGATACCCTTAGGGTATATGTAGCCGAATCGTTTCCCATAGAGTATAACTACACCATTGATTACAACCATTGGGATGATTATGAAATACCAATTCTTAAAGATGCGGAGGTGTATATCCGAAACACCACATGGGATCACTACGTGAAAATTCCCTATTCCGAAGCTCAAAACAGCTTTTTCTTTCTAGCCTCCGAGTTCACTGTAGAAC
The DNA here is from genome assembly GCA_964554585.1 of uncultured Rikenellaceae bacterium. Classification (GTDB taxonomy): domain Bacteria; phylum Bacteroidota; class Bacteroidia; order Bacteroidales; family Tenuifilaceae; genus Perlabentimonas. The sequence continues at coordinate 27,729 of CAZKPD010000013.1, read as the reverse complement.
ATGGCAAGGAGTACGAGCTTTGGGTTAAATATCCGGGATTACCAGAGGTTTTTGCCCGTACTACCGTACCAACATATACTCCGGAGCTGCTATCATTTACTGTTGACACCCTTGGAGATGATACCAATTGGTTCGTATATGTTTTTTCGGGTACTATTCAAGATCCCTCTGGTGAGGACAATTACTACAGAAGTCATTTCAGCCTGTCGGAATGTTTTTATTATGAAGGGATGGATGAATGGTATTGCTATACGAATATGTATAACGAGTTTTTTAGTGATAAAGATAATGATGGGGGTGTTATCTCGTTTAAGCATATATACCAAGGTTCGCAATGGAATAGGTACGAGGATCATATACTCTCATGCGATATACATTACTACGAGTTTCATAAATCTCTGTCTAATTACAACGAAAGCAATATTTTTATGGAACCTTCGCCCGTTTATACCAATGTGCAAAACGGCTATGGAATTTTTGCATCATATACCCAAACCGTTGTTAAGTACAACTAATAGCTTTGCAGTATAACTATTTGAAGTAAAATATTAAACCTATAATTAAAATCTGAAATAACATGAATTTTAAACGTTTAGCTTTTCAGCTGGTCAGTGCGCTGTTCTTCACAATGGTGCTAATACCAGTGTCCCATGCAGTTCGAATCGAGCAAGGCGGACTTAAGGTTACTCAATATCAGCTTAGCAATGGGCTTACGGTTATTCTTAACGAGGATCATGCTCAACCCCAAGTGTTTGGTGTGGTTGCCGTTAAGGCTGGGGGCAAGAACGACCCCTCCGACGCTACCGGCTTAGCTCACTACATGGAGCATATGCTCTTTAAGGGCACTCAGCAGCTGGGTACCACCGATTGGGAAAAGGAGAAGGTCCACATTGATAAGATCTTTGAGCTGTATGAGAAGCTGGGGAAAACCGCATCGCCCGATGAGCGAAAGGCAATCCAAATGGAGATTAGCGACGAATCGTACCTTGCCTCGGAGTTCGCTATTCCCAATGAGCTCAGCAACCTGATCAACAGTATGGGAGGAACAAGCCTTAATGCAGGTACGGGACCCGACTATACCGTATACTATAACAAGTTCCCGGCCAGCCAAATTTACAAATGGCTCGACCTGTATGCCCATCGGTTTATGCACCCTGTGTTCCGCGGTTTCCAAGCGGAGCTTGAGGTGGTTTATGAGGAGCAAAATATGTATAGCGATATGTTCCAATCGCGCTTGATAGAAGATTTTCAGAAGCATTTCTTTAAAAACCATCCATATGGACAGCAACCACTTATCGGTACCATTGAACACCTGAAAAACCCTTCGCTCAACCGGATGCTCGAGTTCTATGAAACCTACTATGTAGCAAATAATATGGTTTTGGTACTCTCCGGCGATTTTGATACTGAGGAGATTACTCCCATTATAGAGGAGAAATTTGGCCTTTGGCCCACGGGTGTAGTTCCCGAGCCCACGGTCTATCCCGAAGAAGGGTTTAAAGGCAGAGAGCTGGTTGAGGTTCGCATTTCGCCCATAAAAATTGGGATATTGGGATATAGAACCGTAACAGAGGGACATCCCGATTATATTCCGCTGGAGGTGGCCATGTCATTGTTGAACAACAATAATGAAACCGGGCTGTTGGATAAGCTGATGCTCGATGGAGATGTGATGGCTGCACAGACCATGGGTATGCCATATAACGATCATGGCGCTTGCATCGTGCTGTTTGTGCCCAAGCTGGTGGGGCAAAAGTTGCAATCAGCAGAAAATCTTATTATCAGTCAGATAAGCCGGCTTGGGAAAGGCGATTTTGACGAAAAGATGCTGGAGGCCGTTAAGCTACGACTCTATATCGATTTCCAAAAATCATTGGAATCGCTGGAGAACAGAGCAGTAATGCTGGCAACCGCTTTTACATCAGGTCTGGATATCCAAGAAGTTCTTAGCTACCCCGAGAAGGTAATGGCGGTAACCACAGAGGATGTGAAGCGGGTGGCATCTACCTATTTTGGGGATAACTTCCTGTCTTTCCACTCCAAAATGGGATTCCCTAAAAAGGAAAAGATTGAAAAGCCGGGCTTCAAAGCCCTTCAGGCTAATACAAATGCCAAATCGGAGTACACTATCCATTATGAGAGCATCCCTTCACGTCCGGTTCATATCTCCCCCGTTGATTTTGAAAAAGATGTGATTACCAAACAGATTAAGGACGGGGTAACGCTGTTGCATGTGAATAACCCTATTCATGATATTTTCTCATTACAAATTCAGTATCAGGTAGGGAATTATCATTTAGACTTACTCGAGGAAGCTGCAGAGCTAATGGCGTTGGCAGGAACTGAAAATCGCAGCATGGATGAGCTGAAGAGGGAATTTGCAAACATTGGATGCACCTATTCCGTGTGGAGTAACGATAGCTATACCTATGTAAGCCTCGAGGGAATTGAGGATAATCTCCATCAGGCTCTACCACTGCTCAATGAGCTGTTAACCGCTCCCGTAATTGAACAAAAAAGGGTTAAGGTGGCCTACAATGCCGAAAAAACCAACAGAAAAATGGAGCAGACAGAACCCCGAGGAGTAGCAGGGGCACTTCAGGGCTTTATGCTATACGGAAACAAGTCGGAAACCCTCGATCGTATTACGCTTAAGGAGTTAAAAAAAGTTGAGAGCACAGAGCTGACCAAGGTTTTCAAGGAGGCAATCGGTTATGGCGCAAAAATTCATTATGTGGGCAAGCAAACCCCCGAAGTGATACAAGCCCTCATTCGCAAAGAGCTGTCATTTACTGATCAACCTAAGGTGGCAGAAACTCCAGTGGTTAAGCCAATCCGTAAAATAGAGGCCAATACGGTGTACTTTGTGGATATGAAAAAGGCTCGTCAGAGCCAAATCTATCTGTTTGCCAATGGCGATGTATTTGACAAGTCGCTTGAGCCCACCATGGATGCTTTTAACGAGTACTTTGGAGGAGGTTTTTCCGGGTTGGTACTGCAGGAGATTCGCGAATATCGCTCGTTGGCCTATGGCGCAGCAGGGAATTTTAGCTTCCCTCCTATTAAAGGTAAACCCTTTAATTTTAGAGGATTCTTATCAACCCAGTCCGATAAAACGCTGACGGCCATTGAGACCTTTGATAGTTTAGTACGCACCATGCCCGAAAAGCCCGAGCGATTGGATATGATAAAGGATTACCTAATGCTCTCATCCGAAACTAAACGACCCGGTTTTAGACAGCTAAGCCAAACCGTAGAGCGATGGAAGCTTATGGGTTATACCCAAGATCCTTTTATCACCCTTCAACCCGCTTATGAAGCGCTAACATGGGAAGGCCTAATGAGCTTTTACAGAGAGCATCTGTCTCAAAAACCTATGGGTATAGCCATTGTGGGCGATAAGCGAAATATTGAGCTGAAAGAGTTGGAAAAGTACGGAAAGATTACAAAGATGAAGGAGAAACAGCTCTTTTCTAAGTAGAAGTTTTTTAATAAATAAAATGGGCTGTCTCATAACCCGAGACAGCCCATTTTGTTTAGCTAAACTAATCTATAATCCTTTGCCCACAATGGCTTCCACCTCATTAACAGAAACGGGGATACGTTTCGATCCCAAGAGGCGTGAGCCTTTTTCGGTAATCAGCACATCATCCTCTAGCCTGATGCCCCCAAAACCAATGTAATCCTTCGCTTTCTCAAAGTTGATAAAAGCGCTGTTGATCTTTTCGTTTTTCCACTTCTCGATAAGTGCAGGAACAAAGTAGATTCCAGGTTCTACGGTTATGGCAAAACCGGTTTGCAATCGGCGTCCCAGTCTCAGAAAAGCAGTTCCAAACTGATCGATACGTGAGATCTCATCATCATATCCCACATAATTCTCGCCCAAATCCTCCATATCGTGTACGTCGAGTCCCAGCATATGACCCAACCCATGGGGCATAAACATGGCGTGAGCGCCATTGGCAACGGCCTCATCCACATCACCCTGCATGATACCCAACTCCTTTAGGCCTGCGGTAATAACCTTTGCAGCTTCCAGGTGAATGCTTTGGTAGGTAATCCCCGGTTTGCACAGTCCAGTAGCGTGGTTAAGGGTGTTGAGTACAATATTGTAAATATCTTTTTGTCGGGGTGTAAATTTTCCGTTTACCGGAAAGGCCCTGGTAAAGTCGGAGGCATAATGCGAAGTAATTTCGGCACCCATATCGGTAAGCAGCAACCGTCCATCAGTGAGAATTCCTGAATGGTCATGGTTGTGCAAGGTTTCACCATTCTGCGAGAGAATAATGGGGAACGAAGGCATGTAGCCTTTGCTAATGGCCACACCCTCAGCGGCACCAACCAACTCCTGCTCAGAGAGTCCGGGCTTACAAAGCTTCATATTGGTTGTGTGCATCAAAAAGCCCACGTCGGCAGCTTTATCCATTTCGGCAATCTCCTCGGGTCCTTTTATAGACCTAAGAGCTACCACAGCTTTAATCAGATCTTCCGAAGCATATTTCTTGTTTAAAGAGGGGTGGATACCCAGCAACCTCTCCATCATAATCACATTATCGGCACGATACTGGGGTAAAAAGTGGATACGACGCCCCATAGCAATGGCTCGTTGAAGAGTTGTAGTAAGGTCTTTGAGCGGTTTGGTGCAGGCAATACCCACCTTTGCGCCTAGCTCCTTAACAGAGGGTTGTGGTCCCATCCAGATAATATCATCCAGATCAAAATCATTGCCGTAAAGCGAATCTTTTCCATCCTCAATATCAATAATCCCAACAAATCCCGGCAAATCTAAACCGAAAAGGTATAGGAAGTTGCTATCCTGCCTAAAGCGATAGGTGTTGGAAGGATAGTTCATGGGCGACTCGTTGTTACCCATAATAAGGATTAGTCCAGAGCGGATCTTTTTCCGCAGCTCCATTCTGCGATTTACATAAATTTGTTTGTCAAACATGGTACTATATGATTTTAGATAATACAAATTTTATTAGGGACTATAAAGGTAAGGTCTTTAATTGGAAATTTGAAGCCAGTAAGAGAAAATAGGGCTCTATAAATTGGAATTTAAGGTAATATAACTGAGTATTTGCCATTGTAAATTCCTCAGTTTGTTTACCTACACTGCGGTTGAGGATTTTATCCTAAGAACCATTCCCGTCATCATGACGTGATAGCCTAAAGAGCGGATGAAGCAGTTTTTTAGAATTCTGAGTATAGCCCTTCGGCAGCGTTTCGACCCTTCGATAAATGTTATGGCAAGCCTGCCGAACCACTCAGGGGCCTCAGGCTCAACGACCGTCTCAGGGACAGAATTTAGAGCAAAGAACCGAATGCCTTAACGTATCAGATTCCTTGCCATGCCTAGCTGCTAGCGTAGCAGGCAGGCTCGGAATGACATTTCGATAAAAAGAGAGAGAAAGAAGCGGGGTTTTCGTGAGGCGAAAACCCCGCTTCCCTTTCCCCCACGAAATAGTCATTCCGAAAGGAATTCAGCGACTTGAAGATACTCATTTCATTTTTTCGGGCTTCGCCCGGCTGTGTTTGCGTCCTAGCGGTTTGTTATGTACGTCATTGTGATTCCGATATTTCGGAACGGTGGAGGCAATCTGTTTGATGTAGTGCCATAATAGATTGGCTCCGCCGAGCTCACAACCCCGAAGCCTCGGGATTGCTCGGTTGGCTTCTTCGTTCCTATCGACACTCATCGCGATGACGTTTCACGAATCTCGCACCTTGCACCCCGTATCCCGTACCCCGCATCTCGGAACAAACTCCCCCTTCAGGGGTTGGGTAGTCTAAACTTATTTAACCGTTATGCCGCACGTCCGAAACCGTACGTAATAGGTTTTATGACTATTGATAAATTCAGATATCCAGGCACTTGCAAAATATGGTACATAAGTTGTACTATTGGTTTAACTAGATTAAAAGTGTCCGTTTGCGTACTTTTAAATTAGTTAGATGGGTAGTTCTTTGGATAACCTAATAGAACCAGACGAACAAAGCGACTCTTTTTGCGTTTTAAAACGCATATGTATTCGTTAGTAAAAAGCCTCTGTTGGTCAAACAAAACCGAAGAGTAGTGTAATTTTTTCAAATGAAACGTAACAATTTGGCATATATGCGTATTAGGAGTTGGTAGCAATTATTTTTATCCTTAAGTTTGAACTCATTTTTTTAGAGATAATAGTAACCACATATATTGATAATTAGGAAACAAACAAATTAAATCACTAAACAATTACAACCATGAGAAAACAAAATTTACTTAAACTGGCCTTTACCTTTATGGCCGTATTAATGTTTATGGGTGTGCAGGCTCAGACGATTAATCACACTGATGACGCTGCATACGGCACCAACTATGTTGAGGCAACAACTACAACCTACCAAACCGTTAACCTAGGTTTTAGGCTATATGTACTACCCGACCCAGTGTATAGTCCAAACTATGACGGAACAGGAAATGCTGGTACAAACCTTGGCACAAACTCACGTTGGAGATGGGTTACTGGTGTTGATTACGCTACAGGAACACAAGTAAAAGCAGCCGCTAACCAAAACTGGATTGACATTTCCCCAACCGCTACCGGTACTACCAACTACTGGGTATTAGAAACACATGGTCTTATTTCTTGCGAAGGTTCTGCACAGAGCCAAACTGTTACCATTACAGGTGAACCTAACATTACAGGATTTGCTGGTGTTGGTACAAGTTGGGATGTACTAACACCAGGTACTGAGTTTAGGCGTTGTGCTACAGGAGCCGATATTGGTGATGTACTTAACATTGGTATTGCTGAAACTGGCGCTCCTTCAAACCAGTACACCTACGGTATCACCGTTTCGCAGCAGGCATTAGACTTCAACCTTGATCCAATAGGAGGTGTTAATGATGTTACTGCAACTTATGGTAAAGCAGCAGCAACTGGAGCATTAGATGCTGGTACGGCACAGACACATACTATTATTCCTCTTCCCTTAATTGCAGCTAACACTCCTACTATTTACACCTTTACCATGGAAGCTAATTCTCTTTACTCAGTTATCTCTATGAGATCACAGCTAAGAGCAGGTATTGCAACAGCAGGTTATGCTGTTCCAGCTACCACTATTACTTATACCATTCTTCCTGTACCCACCACTGGTCCTATTTTCCATATTCCCAACGCTTTCTAGGTTAGGTACAGCAACCAATTTCTCCCCATCGGAGCTAGCGCTCCGGTGGGGAACAAAAAGGGATAACACCCACAAACGTTCTTTCTTGGTTTTTTTGGTTTGAGTTTAAAGCGTTATTCGTGATTCTTTCGGCACTGTTGGGAGGGTTTTGTAAAATGCTTAACGTTAGTGCAATGTTGGAATAGAAATCGCAAGGAGGATTCTGTTTGAATTTTTTTGCTCAAAGACAGGCCGCTAAAGATAGACTAACACTTAAACCAGCAATGAGATTATATTAAGCAACGTAAAAACGAAATTTTGAATAAATTTCTACACATACTATTTCTAATTCTTCTGGTACAGCTTGGCGGGAAATGGGGCACAGCACAGAATCCCTTCGACCTACCCATGGCTTGTGTGGGAAGCGTTGAGGATTACTGGGTAAAAGGGTTTAATGGATTTTCCGATTTCCAATGGAGGGTTGTTGGTCCTAATAATGAAGAGGTGAGCAACTCATACTATACCCTTATCAATCGGGGTGATACCATTCAGATGTACTGGAGCGAGCAGCTCCCGGGAGGGATTTACACATTTGAGGTGGTCGAAAATTCTGATTATGGTTGCGTGGGTGATACCTATTCACAGCAAATAGTGCTTAACTCAAAAACCATTAATATCCCTTTTGATGGAGTTCCCGAAACGGTGTATGTGTGCGAGGGCGATATTGCTGAGCTGGATCCGGGGGAGTACCTAAGCTACTTGTGGTTCGATGGGTCAACCAATCGGATATACTATACCGGTGAGGAAGGAACCTATCAGGTTCAGCTGGTTGACAGCTATTACAGCTGTACCTATAACGAGATTGAAACATTTGTTAACCCTTTGCCTCACGTGTGGCTGGGTAACGACACAGTGCTTTTTGGTACACAAATCCTTCTATTGGATGTTCAAGATCCTAACTTTCAGTATTACGATTGGAGTACCGGAGAAATTTCTCCTTCCATTGTGGTACAAGGCGGATATGGCGATCAGCTGATTTGGGTAACCGTAACCGACTGGAACGGATGTTCCAATTCCGACACAATCATGGTGAGCGCAGCAAATTACAAGAACCTTCGGATTCCCGCTGCCTTTACGCCTAATGGTGACGGAGTGAACGATACTTGGCTATTCCCTGCTCCCAACGATGCGGGCATGGATCTATTCCACTATCTGGATAATGTGGATGTACTGGTGTACAATCGACACGGTAAGATGGTTTGGCAATCACATGGGATGTTCCGCGAATGGGATGGTCGTGATTTGGGAGGAAGACCGTTACCTATGGATTCGTATCACTACATTATCCGAATTAGGGTAGATGGAGAAACGTTTACTTATAAAGGATCGGTAACCATAGTGAGGTAGGAGGTGAATAATGACTCATCTATTTTCTGAAAGGTTAAGGAAATATGAATTCGGAAGAAGAGTTAATGCATAACTGAAGATTAACAATGGCAAAAAGGATATACATAGCAATTCTGTTCATCATGGCCGGCTTGACCGGGACTGCACAACAGCAGCCCATCTATAGCCAGTATATGATGAATCCATACCTGCTCAATCCGGCCATTGCAGGTTATCAGGGAATTACCGATTTTAATCTAACCGCTCGCGAACAGTGGTTGGGTTATAAGGATGGGCCTAGCACCTATGCGGTTAGCGGTCAAACCCGGGTTCTTAAAACCAGCTTCCGAAACCGAAGTCGTATGATTAAAAATAAGGTACGCCGTCGCAGACCCAGCGGTAAGGTTGGATTTGGTGGGTACGTTTTTAACGACATGAACGGGAGCATAAGGCGTACGGGTATCCAAGGAACCTATTCGTATCATATTTTTGTTCGCGACATCCAGTATAGTGCAGGAGTATCTCTTTCGGCATTCCAATTTAAAGCCAATGTGGGAACCGGAGATTTGTATAATCCCGATATTTATGATCCATTAGTAATAAACGGAAAATCAAATTCAGCCTTTTCGCCCGACGCCAATGTGGGCTTTTTGGTAAGTGATGAAAATTTTTATGCCGGATTTTCGGCAACCAGCCTATTCCAGAGTTCCATTCAGTTTGGATTTGGAAATCCCGAGAGTGCATACCGACTGCTAAGGCACTACTACCTGCTGGGTGGCTATAAATTCCAACAACGTCGGTCCGATTATGCAGTAGAACCATCAGTAATGATGAGTTTTACCGAACGATTGGCATGGACCCTTGACCTTAATGTGAAAGGTTACTATAAGGACGACTACTGGGTAGGGCTGTCCCTAAGAACCACCGGAACGGTAATCACTATGTTTGGGATGAACTACCAACAGTTCTATTTTGGTTATGCATTTGACTACTCTTGGGGCGATGTTTCTACCTTCAACCGACTGGGTTCCCACGAGATTATGGTGGGAATGCGACTAGGCGATAGCGCCCGAAGATACCGTTGGCTCAACCGTTTTTAGGAAAACTAATAAAACATTTTCTGAACCTGCCCTTGTGGGCAGGTTTTTTTATGGTATGGTAAATGCACCCTTTTTAGGGCTCTTGTGCAAACAGACTATCTTCCTGTAACCATCGCAGTGTTTCGGGGCACATAATAAATATATTATGGTAAATTAGAGAGTTTAGGCGAAGGAACCTTCGCCTAGCGCATAATTTGTCCCGGTGCCATGATGGATGAGGTGTAAAATATTGGTTTGAGGAAGTTGTTTTAATAGGAATAACTTTTTGAAAAATAAAAGGGTGACCTGAATTGATCACCCTTTTTTGAGGTCTCGAGCGGAATCGAACCGCTGTACGAGGTTTTGCAGACCTCTGCCTAGCCACTCGGCCACGAGACCATTTTGCTATTGCGCTCGCAAAGATACAAAAAAAATGAGAACCCCAAGTTTCTTTGCCCTTTTTGGGTCAATGTGTTTTAGAGCCTACTCTTGCCTGTCAAACTCAGCGATACATTTGGGGCAAAGACATCCGTTGTATTCTTTCGCCAAAAATTTCAGAACCCTTTCTGCCAGGGTATAATCAGCACACCAGCAGCGTTGATTAGTTTCGCTGTAGCACAGAAACTGTCCTCCGCAGCGCGGACATTTTTTGGTTTGTGGTTCTTTATCCATTACCGTTTCCTGTGCAAGGTTACGCTTACCCTATCCATTTTTCCGCCCATGGGCGGATTGAGCTTAGAAACCTTAACCCAAGCCTCATCTAGTATGGGGAGTTGAGCAAACAGCGTGTTTAAAATACGTTCACACACATGCTCCAACAGGTTGGAGGGGATGGCCATTTCTTGTTTAATTATTTCGTAGGCCTGCTGGTAGTTAAGTGCATCCGTAATCAGGTCAGTCTGGGCTGCCACATGCTGTGAGGGCTTAAGGGTGGCATTTACCACAAAGTGGTTTCCCACAATCTTCTCCTCTTGGTAGCATCCATGGAAACCAAAAAACTCCATGTTCTCCAGGTAAATGGTAGTCATGTTTTGATAGGTAATAGATGGAAGAACAAAAGAAACCAATATTTTTGAGAAAGCGGAACGATTTTAAAAAAAGTAGCCACCCCTAAGGGTGGCTGTTATATATCAAATGTTTTCTAGAGGATAAGGGCTAATTCTCTTCGTTTAAAATCTTATCCTTCTCTTTTTCGTACTCCATCTCATTAATCACCCCTTCATCAAACAGGTTTTTCAATTCCCTAAGCTTCTCGTATTTTGACTTAGTGGGTGCAGCCTGCTGATCCTTTTTTATGGGAGCCGAAACATAGTCAGATGCGGGCACCATTTCATAGGTGTGTGTGGGTTTATATTTCATAGTCCACAAAAAAGGAATCCACACGAATAGACCTCCAATAATAGCTCCCACATCCACCTCTTCGTTTCTTGATATTGTAGTGTTAAAGGTTTCGTACCCCTCTTTTTCGAGTTTAAGGGTAGTAGTGCTGCCCACTATTTTGGTATCCGTGTGAGAATAAGGGGTTGTGCCTACAGGTTCTCCATCAACGTATACTTTTGCCCCGTGAGGGGTTGATTGGATAAGGGTTGTACTGGAGCAGGACGTGAGGATGATGGATGACGCCAAAACCAAGGCAATGGTTTGAAATAGTAAAGATGTTTTTTTCATAAGCTAGGTTTTAAAGTGAATAATTAGGTTTTACAAGTTTGAGCATATCTGCACAAAGAAAGTGCCAACATCTGCATGGTTAGTCCAAGTAATGTTGTTTTAGGGTAATTAAGAGTTCTTCTAAATTGTCATACATGGGTATGCTATACCGTTGGCAGACGATATCCACATTACCCTTGCGCCAAAACCCCTGGGGGCAAACCACCATCAGCTTGCCCTCACGGGCAAAGAGACCCAGCTCCAACAGGCTGATGGGGCTTTGTGATGTGGGAGCAAGGTACATGATGATTACATCGGCCGCCTCCAATGCGGTGAGCTCCCACTCCACCTGTTGCCTAAAATTTGGGTTTGTGCTCATCGGCTCCCACGAGGGATCCCAATCGCCCCTGCGAGGGTTTAGGATAATCACATCATGGTTTATCAGCTCACCTTCTACCCAAGCCTGCCAATCCTCGGCTGAGCCCATATCAATGCTCCCTCCCAAAAAAATCTTTGGCCTCGCATCATTGTCAGGGATATCATGGGGAGCGTGAATTATGGTTGCCTGCTGAGCCCATAGGCCCATGGCTAAAAAGGGGAAGAGGAGGGATACAATGGCGCGTTTCATTGGAGTAGATTTTTGGAAAGGTTCAACGGATAAAGGTACAAATTCATTTTTAGTATGATCTCTGTAGGCATAAATTGCGCTTTGATGATTTTGAGCATAAGCAGCGATTTTTTTAAAAAATTACTTACTTTTGCATTGCTTTTGGTTTCGCATTTGCGAATAAAAGGGAATGCCGTTAGAATCGGCAACAGTACCCGCTGCTGTAATCTTTTAACAGCCCTGTCAATAAGCCACTGTTCGAGCACAAAAGAATGGGAAGGCGACAAGGGAAGAAAGTAAGTCAGAAGACCTGCCAAACTGCACAGATAAACTATAAGCTTTCGGGAAGAAGGGCTTCGGTTGGATGAGCACTCATCTAATTCTTAGATTCTTACTTGCAGTTTATTGTTTTTCTTCAAAAGGTTATGGCAAAACCGCTGGGACGCGCTTTGTCCGTTAGTTGACCCTTTGAAAATTAGGTTTTAGCAAAGATTGTCATCCACCGGATGGCAATGAAAGGATTTTTTGTGTCCATAATGTTTTATTAACTTAATTTTTTAGTCATGAAGAAGACAATATCTTTTTTGTCAGTTTTTTTAACTGTAATGGGTTTTGTGTTTGCGCAAAACCCCATGTCGGGGAGCTACACCATTAGCTCCGACGAAACACAGAACCCTCACTTTAGCACCATTCAATCGGCCATTGATGCTGTAGTTGCTAACGGTGCAGAGGGGGGTGTAGAACTTCAAATTTTACCCGGAACCTATGTGGAGTTTTTAGCTATTCCCGCGATAGCCTCATTAAATGAGGATAATCGGCTTGTGATAAAGGGGATGGGCGAAACTTTTCATGATGTGGTGGTAACCCAAAATGCGGGCTATACCAGCAATCCCATTGTAAAGATTAATGGTGCCGATTACATCAGCTTTTCAAATCTAAAGCTCACCACATCATCATCCAATTATTCCAATCTGGTGGTTTTTGAGAATGGCGTGAATCACATCACTTTTGATAAGGTCTATTTTTTGGGAGCCAGTGTTACCGCTGTTACCTACGACAATGACAAGCAGCTGGTGTATGATAACAGCAAGGAGAGCTTTGATTCGGATATCCAATTCCTCAATTGCCATTTTATCAATGGCTATATCGGCCTTTATCTGCAAGGAAAAAACGCTATTACCCCTATGGATAAAAACCTAGTGGTTCAGAATTGTCGGTTTGAGAATCAGTTTTCAAAATCCATCTACGCTACCTTCCAAGAGAATATGCTTATTTCTGGCAATACCGTTATTAATAATAATGATTTGAAGGATGGGTATCAGGGCATTGATATCTATTGGGTTGCAGATGAGGTAGTAAGCTCTGTGATTGAGAATAACGTGGTGACCATTGATTTCGATACAAAATATGCCACCGGCATTGAGGTAAGGCCCGGGATTGGTACGGAAGAAACGCCACTGATTATTCGCAACAATATGGTGAGCATTAAATCTTCCAAAGATTTAAACTATGGCTTTTTATTTTCGCACAATAGCGGTAAGTATATCAATCTGGCTCACAACAGTGTATGTTTCGACCAGAACACCGGCGGTTCACTACTCTTTATTAACAATAATGTGGATTATATCAGCATCAGCAACAACCTTTTTGTGAATAACGGAAGGGGCTATATCTACCGTTTTCAAAAGGCTATGCCGAATCGCGCATCCGATTACAACCGTATCTTGCTAAGCGACGAGGTGATGATGGGACGAGTTGGATCTGAAGAACTGAGCACATTGGCAGATTGGCAAGAGTTTACTGAGAGTATGGATTTGGCATCAGCAGTTATTGCAGCCAATCCTTTTATATCAAATACCAATCTGCATATTACCACTTCTGACAACCTTACGGTTGCCAATCCGTTGGATTATGTTCTTTTGGACATTGATGGAGAGGAACGCTCTGCAACCGAACCCTGCGCCGGCGCCGACGAGCTGTTACCCGCTGTGGATTTGCCTCCTTACGTGGCTAATCCTCTTAGCAATATCGAAATTACAGATTTTCCGGGAAGTGTTACTTTGGATTTAACCAATACCTTTGCCGACCCTGATAATGAGGCTGCGGAAATTGTGCTAAGCGTTCATGGCAATTCTAATCCTTCTTTAGTAAAGGCAGAATTTGGAGCTGATAACAGAACGCTACTGGTGGAAAGGCTTGCTCAAAATGAGGGAGTGGTAACCATTGGTATTCTCGCCCTAAGCAATGGGTTAAGCGTTGAAACATCATTTACCGTGCAGTGCCTAAACGAAGATTTACCTCCTGTGGTGGCCAATCCCATTGAACCCGTCGTATTTAATGAGTTTCCACAAACCATTGAGATTGATTTGGAGAACACCTTTAGCGATCCCGATAGCCCTGCTGCGCTTATGGAGCTGAGCATTCAAAATTTTTCATCTTCCAATGTCAGTGCACAAATTACTGACAAAACCCTAACATTGAGCCGTACCTCTCTATCTGCTTTCGACGGTGAGAGTGTTACCATAAGGTGCACCAGCGAAGGGCTGTATGTTGAAACTACAGTTGCGGTATCGGGATTGGCAGTAACTATTGAGTGGGGCGTTGCCACCATGGAGGATGTTCCGTTAGGGTTAGATGGTTTTTGGATTCCTTCGGAAACTGGAGAGAATACGATGATTAGCAACACTTGGGCTTTCTATAACTATTACGAAACCTACTTTTGGGGCGGATTTACTGTTTCTAACCAATCCGATCCAAGCCTTACGGGCTATAATGCTCAGTACTCTGCTGTCACCCTTTCGGGGTATGATGGGTCAGAAAACTATGCGGTGGCCTATGCTAGCGGTTTCCCTGCCGATGTTACCCCCTTGGATGGTTTAGCCGGAATTATCAGCGGATGCTATGTAACCAATAACGTGTGGGCTTATGAGGCAATTTTGGAAGGCGATGGGTTGACCCCTTACTCGTTTGGTGGTGCCACAGGCAATGACCCTGATTATTTCAGAATTTTTGCCGTGGGCAAAACTGCTGATAATCAGAATACGGATACCCTCTACTTCTATTTGGCCGACTATAGGTTTGAGGATAACTCTTTGGACTATGTGGTGGATAGTTGGGAGTGGTTCGACCTGTCAGCGTTAGGCGAAGTGAAATCCGTTCGTTTTGGCATGCAGTCCTCAAGGAGTAATGATTGGGGGATGACTACTCCCGGTTATTTCTGTATGGATAATTTTAACGGTGAAGGTCCCAATCAGCCTCCATATATAGCCAATCCTTTGGCTGATATTATGCTTGACCAGTTCCCACAAAGCGTATCGGTAAGCTTAGCCGGCGTGGTTACTGACCCCGACGACGATGATGAGCTAATTGCTTATCAGCTAATTAGTAACACGAATGGTGTTGATTTTCAGGTTACCATCGAAAATAAAATGCTGAATGTAAGCCGTATAGCCAATACCAACAGCACTGCTATTGTTACCATTAGGGCAACCAGCAATGGACAAACCGTTGAGTTTGATGCGAATATTATTGGAACCATGGCAACGGGTATTGAGATGGAGATGATTAGCGCATTGGTTTACCCCAATCCTGCAAGTGATTACATTAAAGTGGTTATTTCAGGCCAATCAGCGGCTCAAAACAATGCCAATAGCTACTCAATTTTCAATAATTTGGGATATAGAGTTAAAATTGGATCATTACTCTCTGAAACCATCTCCATATCCAACCTACCAAAAGGAAACTATATCCTATTGATACACGGTAATGATGGAAAAACTATTCTTAGACAGCAGTTTGTTAAAATGTAGTTTTTTATAATCTACATACTGTCACAAACTCTAGAGCAGGGATGATTCAGCAGTATGAATCATCCCTGTTTTTTATTTGACTTTTTGCGGAACTATCTGCAAATTTTAATAAAATGTACTACATCTCCCCTGCTGCAATTATTAAAGCTCAACCCTTTTGAAAAAGGCCTTGTCCTAAAAATAATGTTTGCCCCTGGCAAAATTGCTTGCAATTGCCTAATTTAGCGCACCCAAATTAATAGTAAACAAATGGATACCAAGAACATCAATTTAGAGGAGTCGGCTGAGCGGTCGCTCAATTTTTTAGAGGAGATTATCGAGAGAGATTTAGAGCAGAATACCCATGGTGGTCGTGTGCTTACGCGCTTTCCTCCTGAACCCAACGGATATTTACACATTGGTCATGCCAAATCCATTTGTCTTAACTTTGGGCTGGCCATTAAGTATGGCGGCAAAACAAACCTTCGGTTTGATGATACCAACCCCACCAAAGAGGATGTGGAGTATGTGGATTCCATTAAGGAGGATATCCAATGGTTGGGTTTTCAGTGGGATATGGAGCTTTACGCCTCCGATTATTTTGAGCAGCTATACCAATGGGCGGTGAAGCTTATAAAAGATGGTCTTGCCTATGTGGATGATGAAACTCAGGAGGAGATACGTCAAGGACGTGGTACGATAACCCAACCCGGAACCGAGAGCCCTTATCGCAACCGTTCAGTAGATGAGAATTTAGACCTTTTTAGCCGTATGCGTAAAGGAGAATTTCCCGATGGAAGCCGCGTGCTAAGGGCAAAAATTGATATGGCGCATCCCAATATGCTTATGCGCGACCCCATTCTCTACCGCATTATCCATGCTCACCATCACCGTACCGGTGATGATTGGTGTATTTATCCAATGTACGATTTTGCACATGGCCAAAGCGACTCGATTGAACGTATTACCCACTCCATTTGTACTCTTGAGTTTGATGTACATCGTATTCTGTACGATTGGTTTATCGATAAACTGGGCATATTCCCATCCAAGCAGTATGAGTTTGCCCGCTTGAACCTTACCAGCACTGTAATGAGCAAACGGAAACTGCTGCAACTGGTACAGGAAGGGTATGTAAGTGGGTGGGACGACCCCCGTATGCCTACCATTTCAGGTTTACGCCGTAGGGGTTACACTCCGGAATCTATTCGGGTGTTTGCCGATAGGGTTGGTGTGGCCAAGCGAAACAACGTGATTGACCTATCGTTGCTGGAATTCTGTGTTCGTGAGGATTTGAACAAAACCGCATTACGCAGAATGGCGGTGCTCGATCCAATAAAAGTAGTAATAACCAATTACCCTGAGGGTAAAACAGAGCAGATTAGTGCGGTTAACAATCCGGAGGATGAGAGCGCAGGAAGAAGGGAACTTAACTTTGGGCGTGAGGTTTACATTGATCGGGATGACTTTATGGAAAACCCTCCTAAGAAATACTTCCGACTTTCGCCCGGTACCGAGGTGCGTTTACGCTATGCCTACCTGATTAAATGCGAAGAGGTCATTAAGGATGAAACAGGGAAAGTGGTAGAGTTACGCTGCACCTACGATCCCGAATCGGCAGGCGGTGGTTCTTCCGACGGAAGAAAAGTGAAGGGTGTAATCCATTGGCTACATGCCCCCGATTCTGTAAAAGCAGAAATTAGGCTGTTTGATCGTTTGTTTTCAAATCCCGATCCGGATGATGTACCCGAGGGTGCTGATTGGAAAGAGGGGATTAATCCCGATTCATTGACAGTGGTGCAGGGACTGATAGAACCCTCATTGGCTATAGCAAATCCGTTAGAAAAATTTCAGTTTGAGCGATTGGGATATTTTAGCGTGGATAGCGATAGTAAACCCGGCGCGTTGGTGTTTAACCGAACGGTTACCCTAAAGGATACTTGGGCAAAAATTGCAGCTAAGTAGTTGCTAATATAATAGCCCTAGCAGCCAAATAGGCATACTATTTCCTTTAATAGGATGTGTATCTGTTGTGAGTATAAGTGTATTGGGTTTTTCCCTATGACGCTTTGCTATCTTTTTATAACCCTCAATACCAATTTGCCACTGCTCATCTACCTCAAAAAAGCCATTGTCGGTTAATCTCACCTCGTGGTTTATGGTAAGCATGTTTACTGCAAAAGTTTCAATTAAACTCTCTTTTATTACTTGGTCGGGTCCCAGCAGGTTGTATAAGCCAGTATGAGATAAATAGATCATTTCGGGTTTTTGCATCAAGCTAATGCTGATTTCTGACGGATAGATTAGGGTGACTAGCCCCGCTTTCTGCAAGTGAAACAGGTAGTTAACCAGTGTATTCCTATGCACACCTATCTCTTTGCTAAGCCCCAAAATATTTGGTTTAAAAGGCGCCTGCTCTAGGATAAGCTGCATTAGCATCTTTACTCTTGATCCATTTTTTGCATCATACCCCTCCAAATTTACCATATCCAACTCAATGGTGCTTATTGCTTGCGTCTCGGTGACATTACGAATTGTCAGGTAATCGGAATCAAATAAGGGCAATCCCCCATGCATTAAAAACTTTTCAAAGTGAGATGTTATTTGGATATTTCCTTCCATCTCTTGCACAAGATTTTGGCTCTGTGAGATTAGCTCCTCAAGGGATAGGGGGGGTAGGCTAAAAATACCATGAATAGAAAGGTATTCCCGAAAAGAGAGATAACCAAGAGAATAGGTAGCAGCAATTCCGGTAAGATTTGGAAAATGCTTAACCAAATCCTCCGACGAGGAACCAGCAAAGGTGATTTTAAGTTCCGGAATTTTGAGGTAAATCTCCTTTAATGCAGTGCTCCATTGCGCATACTTATGCACATTATCCACAAAAAGATGTCGACCTCCCTTGGAGTGAAACTGAGCGGCAAAATCTTGTAAAGTATGGTTGGAAAAGTATAGGGAGTCCAAGTCCAGAAAAACAGCGTTTGAGCTGATGCCGTATTGCTGTTTTAGCATTTGGAGCAGCAGGGTTGTTTTCCCCACCGCTCTGGGGCCAATTATCCCAATCATGCTTTGGTTTAGGTCAAAATGAGGGTAGATTGACCTAACATATTTGGTTTCTATGGATGAAACCAAACGGATTGATTTTAGGATAATATCATTCATTGCATAATAATATATACAAATATATATAAAAAATGCTGAAAGGAATATGTAAATACTGGAAATAATCAAATATATCTTCAAAATGAAGCAACTGGGCTTCTTAATGATCCTGCCGGGTATATTTTGGGAGGGATGTAGTGGAACATAGATCATTTTTCAGTAGTATGGCTCTATAAGGCAAGCTCCATTTGCCCACTCCCTTAATTGAACAGTACACTTATATGTTCCTTTAGGAGGATATTAAGCAGAGAAGAATGGCCAGGGGCCCTGTGGAAACGTCAACTAAACTGATTGGCGGGTAATACGTAACAGGAAAAATAGTTTAGCCCGAGTGGGCTATTTCTTAAGCCTTTCCAAGTCTTCGGTTAAAAGGGATTTTGCTCGGGCTACCTCACCCTCAATTAGGTTCAGAATGTCCACTTTCTCATGGTCTAGCAAGGGTTCTACTTGGTTTTCGAGCTCTTCCAGTGTGTTTGCCACCTGGTACATTTTTAATTGCCTGAAGGATGATTTCATTTTATGAGCCAAAGCGTTTACCCGGTTCCAATCACCATTTTCGAGAGAGTGCCTTAGGGCTAGCAAATTTTCATCAAAGTTCTCCCTAAAGGCAGTAAGAATAGTTCGGATTGATTCGTCGTCGTTATTGGCAAATCGGCGTATTTCGGCAATGCTGTAGTCTTTTTGTGATAGGCCCTCCAATGGCTCAGCTATGGATACACCCGTTTGGCCTATCAGCGGGGCAATAGCATTGTAAAGTTCAAGTTCGCTAAACGGTTTAATAAGATGACCGGCTAATCCCGATTGGGCATAAGCAGCTTGCTGCGCAATTTGGCTATTGGCGGTTATAGCCACCACGGGGGGTGGGTTGCTAACACTAGAGGTGATGATTGTTGATAGTTCAAATCCGCTAAGTCCCGGCATCTGGATATCGGTAATTATTACCGCATAGCTGTTCTGCTGTACCATCTCAAGCGCTTTGTGCGGATCTCCGGCTATGGTGGGGTGTACGCCCAATGTTTTTAGCATCTCTCCTATAAGCAGTTGTCCCACTGGGTCGTCTTCAACCACTAGGATGGAAATATGTGATGGGAGCTTTGGGGTTAAACTTGTTTCGAGCTCACCAATCATCTCATCGTCTACTATAGGGAGTGTAAGCTGAACGGAAAACGTTGATCCTTGCCCAAGAATACTGCTTACCTGAATGGTTCCCTTATATAGCTCTACCAGCCTTTTGGCAATGTTGAGGCCCAAACCGGTTCCTCCAAACTGCCTCGAAGTACCGGAATCTACCTGGCTGAACTGCTCAAAGATGGTGTCCAGCTTTTCGGCGGAGATCCCAATACCTGTATCACTCACCCGAATGTCTAGGGTCAAATTCTGATCATCGGGAGCATGAGCATTGAGACTCAGATTAATCCCACCCTGAAGTGTGAATTTAATGGCATTGCTCAGCAGGTTGTATACCACCTGTTTAAGCCTAAACGGGTCGCCCACCACCGGTGTTTTACCCAAATTGTTCACATTAAGGTTGTAGCTAAGCCCCTTCTCCTGCGCTTTTACCATAAGGGTATCGAAAGCCTCCGATACGACCTTATTTGGGATAAATGGAATGGTCTCCAGCTTAAGGTATTCCCCTTCAATTTTTGAAAGATCGAGGATATCATTCACAATTTGCAGTAGATGTTCCGAGGAGCTGTTCATAAGGGCAACCATCCTTTCCTGATCTGGGTGAAGCGATTCTTTGTCCAACCGTTTGGAAAGTCCGATAATTGCCGAAAGGGGCGTCCGAATCTCATGGTTCATATTGGCCAGAAACTCCTCCTTAACCCGGAGAAGCTTTTCGGCATACTGCTTTGCTTCGAGCAGCTGAGCTCTATAGTAGTTGGCTCTTGTAAGATCTCTAAAGATAATCCACGTAAATAGGATGGCCATAAATAGAGCAAACCCACCCAGCGCCAGCAGTACTAAGGTTGATTTTTGTACGGTTTGCTTAACCTCCTCGGCCATTCGGTAGGAGTTCATCAGCTCTTCGCGCTCCAATAGCGATAGCACAGTGCGCAGCTGATCCATAATCTCCTTATCGCTTTTAAGGAGTTCCAGCTCCTTTTCGCTAATATTGAGCATGGCCGTTTCTTGCTGCTCCTTAATCTGGGTAAGTATTCGAATTATCTCGTGGACCAAACTGTCGGATGGTGAAACCACCGATGTTTTTAGTGTATCAATCTGCGTTTCAATCTCAACCAGCAAACGGTTTAGCGAAGTGTCCGAGTTCTCTTTCCCCGAGATCCACCTAAAAAATCGGCTAAACACGTTAGCTGAAGCACCCTCGTTCGCTACCTTTATAACAGAATCGCGGCGTTGGCGGGTCGTGGTGGTTACACTTCTTACAACCGAAGACTCCTGGATGGAGTCTAGGTCGATACTTTCCACCTCCTCAAGAGCCTTGGCATAGAATTGTGACGATTGATCGGTTTTTTTTAGCTCTATGAGCTCTCGAAGCACTCTTCTCTTTTTATTAAGAAGCTCTTGGGTAAACCTAATCTTTTCGATTTGAACAGGGTCGTGCTGTGCGAGTATGAGCAGCGAGTCGACCCTAGAATTAATGTTCTTCATTAACCCCAAGTACATAGAGAGGTAGCGCTCATTGTGGGTTAGGGTGTAGGTTCTAATGCTGCTCTCAGCCTCATAGATGTCAGTTACAATAGAGTTCAGCTTAATCAGCTTTTGGCTTGGCTCTGAGATGGTTTGGCGTGTATGGGTAAGGTCTACAAAACCTTTATAGGTAACAAATAGTGCAGCAAGGGTAATACCTAAAAAGATTAGGTATCCCAAAACGATTTTGGGTTTTATTTTCCCTTGCTTCACTACTGTTTTCTTACTCATACCCACACTGTCGGTCAGAATTCTTATGACCGAAATATACTACTGTTTCATCTGGATAACAAGATATTTTCCGGCTTCCCAAAAGAGAGGAGCATCCAATATCTCTATGGACTCAATAATTCCGCTCTCGTTCTCAATAAAACGGTAGCTGTCGTGCGGATGAGAGGTTACAAGTTCTGCCGATTTGGCGAAAAGAGGGATATGCTGGGTTTGGCTAATGCTGATGGCAGTGAAATACTCGCGGTTTAAATCGGGCTTAATTTTATAACCTTTACCCATTCCCAAAAATCCGCCCGTCTTTTCAACAACTCCATTTAAAATCAGCTCTTCTTTGGTTCCCAATGCAAACCAAGCCATGTCAAGAATCTCTTTATGCTTTGTCAGCTCATCTTGCAGTTGTATTTTTTCAGTGCTAAGGGTGTCAATGGTTGCATTAAGTACCTCAACGGAAAAATCTAGCTGGGCTAGCCTTTCCTTTAGCTCCTCTATCTCTACATTTTTAGCTTCAATCATGCTGTTCGCATTCTGCAGCCTTTCCTCAAACTCTGTAATTCTGAAGTTGGCTGTTTTAAGCTGTTTGTTAAGGTAGGCAATGGATTTCTTGTTCTTCTCCATCAGCTCGTTAATGGTGGCAATATCCTCCTCAATCCTATCCCTTACGTCGCCTTGCATCTCATTACCTAAGGCTGCATTTTTGGCAATTATCTGTTCTTTCTGCATAATCATAGCGATATTGGATTCAATATCGTTGAGCATTCCCATAAAAACGTTAATGGTAGAGTCCTTTTGCATGGTTTGTTTTTGCAATTGGCTCAGCTGCTCTTTAAGCACCACATTTTCTCGTTTCTCCTGTTGGTTGCATCCCCAGAATAGGAGAATAAGCATGGATAACAATACTACTTTTTTCATGACTGTTGTTTTTGTTTTAAGTTGTTTTCACTGTTTAAGCCAAATTTGTACCAGATTGTTTAAAAGACGAATAATAAACTGACATACAGACAAATATATGACAAAAACAGTTAGGCTCTAAGGGTGTGGATATGAGGAAAAAAGCAACAGAATGAGAGAAATAATACTAAAGCGATGCATTGCGGTGTTGCATAGATTGTTAAGCAAAAACAGGTAAAGATATCTATTATCATCGGGTAATTGGTGGAATTATATCTGTTTTAATACTTTTGCAATGCATAAATGGTCGAACGGATGGTAAAACCTAGGAAGAACATACAAGAGTATGAAGCATGGCTGGATAGCATTGCCGATACTTCATTCCGGTTTTGGGATAGGCACAAGGTGGGCATACTAGGGACCATTGCGGTGAATATGCTGATGGGCATTCTCTTCTTTATTTTTGAGCTAAGCGGAACGCCCCACCTGCCTGACTCGTTGTTGCTGGTTGACTTTGACAGGGAGTATGAAATATTGGCTCCTGCAGAGCCTGAAATTCCAGAACCTCTGCTCCCTCAGGATGCGCTTAGCGCTTACCATGAGTGGGAAGCCATTCGCAATATTGCCGTTGATGCAACTAAAGAGGATTTAAACCCCGGACTTTTTGACGAAAAATCGATTGATGCGGATGAGTTGTACCTAGATGCACAACGCATTAGGGAAGAGATGCAGAAAAACCGTGAGCTGTGGGAGAACTCGCAGGATGAGGAAGCAATTAATATTCCCAATGTAGAGAAAAAGCAGATTGAACCCGAGGATATTGGACATTTCAAAGGGCCTACGGTCATCAGCTACTTTTTGGCAAATCGTAAGGCCTACCGTTTGCCGGTTCCGGCCTACAAGTGCGAGGGTGGGGGCCAGGTGGTTGTGGATATTGAGGTTGCTCCCGATGGGCAGGTTCGAAAGGTTTCCATTGATACACAGAATTCTGTTATTGATGAGTGTATGAATCAGGCGGCATTGGCTGCTGCCAAAAGCAGTGTTTTCTCTCCTTCCCAATCAGCCCCCTCAAAACAAAACGGAAGTATTACCTACCTGTTTGTAAAGCAGTAGCCTAAAAGGCGGCCATAAGCAGGTTAATATCGCGCGAGGGCATATTGTAGAGGCTTCCCAAATAGCTGTTGGTTAGAATGCCGTTGTAAATGTATGCTCCGTTTCTAAATCCCGGATCCTCTTTTAAGCGCTGCTTAATTCCGCCACCCTCACCAATCTCTATGAGAAGGGGAGTAAAAACATTGCTGATGGCAATGGAAGATGTGCGAGCCACCCGTGCAGTGATGTTGGGAACGCAGTAGTGTATAACGCCATGCTTAACAAAAGCGGGATCGCTGTGGTTTCTAACCTCAGAGGTTTCAAAACACCCACCCCGGTCAATGCTCAAGTCCACAATAACAGAACCCTTCTTCATCAGCTTCACCTGCTCTTCGGTTATCTTAAGTTTTCCATTATTCTCGTCGGGGCCAATGGTGCCAATAACCACATCGGCTGTTTTTAGTACCCGTTCCAGCACCTGACGGTGAAAAATGGAGGTGTACAACCTCTGCCCAAGAATATCTTGAACCTCCATAAGCCTTTTGATAGAATCGTCGAATAGCTTCACATTTGCACCCAAACCCAATGCTGCACGAGCAGCAAACTCTCCTGCAGTGCCGGTTCCAAGTATAACCACCTCAGTAGGGGTAATTCCGGAAACTCCGCCAAGCATCACCCCTTTCCCTTTATTCACATTGCTAAGATACTCAGCAGCAACCAGAATAGAGGTGCTTCCGGCTATAGAGCTCATGGCTCTAACCAGCGGGTAGGCTCCATCAGTATCGCGGATACTTTCGAAGGCCAAGGCTGTGGCCCGTTTTTGCATTAGCCCTTTAATGAGCTGACCTCCCTCGGGGGTAAGGTGTAGCGATGAGATAACCACCTGATTTTCGGAAAGTATCTCAATCTCTTCTTTGATTAGTGGCGAAACGGTAAGGATAATATCACACCTAAAAACCTCTTGCTTGGTGCTCACAATGTGTGCACCTTTTTCGCTATAGTCCGTATTGCTGTAATTGGCCAATAGGCCCGCATTGGTCTCAATAATAATCTCATGCCCTTGGTTCACCAAAAGCTCAACAGCTTCGGGGGTGAGGGGAACACGGCTCTCATGCTCACTGCTCTCCTTAGGAATACCAATGGTTAGCTTTTGGTTTTGTTTCCCAATTTCAAGCATTTCTTCTTGGGGTAACAGGCCTTTAGAAAAAGGGAACTCTTGTGATGCTGACAAACGTGCCATAGTTTCTGCTTTAGTTCAAAGGTTTATAAAGGCAAATAAACTCCTTTAAATGGAGCCGAGCATCTAAAGGTACGGCAAAATTTCTAGATGTGTATATTTTTCAACAATAGTCTGATAATTCTGTTTATTGGTTGATATTTGCAAAAAAAATGTCCCATCCTAATCTTTTACGCTATGCTTTGTATTGCCGATTTGCACACCGATCCCTATTTTAACATTGCTGCCGATGAGTATGCCCTTAGAAACTTTGATGATGAGCTATTTATGCTTTGGCGCAACGAGCCCTCCATCATTGTGGGTAAGCACCAGAATACCCTTTCAGAAATAAATGTGGATTATGTAAGGGAGAAAGGCATCAAGGTGGTTCGTCGCATTAGCGGAGGGGGGGCTGTATTTCATGATCTGGGTAATTTGAATTTTACTTTTGTGCGTAATACAGAGGAAGGGGCTCAGGTTGATTTTAAAAAATTCTCTCAACCCATCATCGAAGCGTTAAAAACCATGGGCATTGAGGCCAAGTTTGAGGGGAGGAACGACCTGACTATCAACGGTAAGAAATTCTCGGGAAATGCTGAGCATGTTTGGAAGAATAGAACCTTACACCACGGAACGCTTCTGTTTTCGGCTACTATGACAGACCTATCTGCAGCGCTAAAGGTAAACCCGCTTAAATTTACGGATAAAGCGGTAAAATCCGTACAGTCGAGGGTAACCAATATAAGTGAGCATTTGCATGAGCAGATGGATGTTCTTCAGTTTCGCGACCGTATTATGGACCATATTATGAAAATGTATCCCGACTCAAGAAGGTATAGCTATACCCCTAAGGATATAGCAGGGATTGAGAAGCTGCGTGACGAGAAGTTTAGTACATGGGAATGGAATTTTGGGTATTCACCCAACTATCAGTTCCAAAAAATGATTCGTACTACGGGCGGAAGTATCGAGTTTCACTTTAACGTGAAGGAGGGATTTATCACAGACCTTAAAATTTACGGTGATTTTTTCCATAAGCATGACATTGATGAGATAGGCAAGGCATTGATAGGTGTTAAGCACCATCATGACGACATAATCGGAGTATTGTCTCAATTTGATTTTGAGAACTATTTTAAGAATATCCCCATGGAGGAGTTTGTTGCCGGGATGTTTTAGCTAATCCCCACAAAGGTCGTCGACCTCATCGAGCAAATGATCGAGCTTAACTGCTGTTAACCCTAGCGCTTTAACCTCGTCAAGGTTTTCTTTTAGCTGTCGACAGAGCACAATCCCTTTGTCCAGTAAAATCCTTTTTTCCCGATTATTCAGATGGGTCAGCGCAGTGACGGGAAACATTCTATAGCTGTCAATCATATCCTTTAGGCTATGCCCTGCGGGATAATCCCAACTTACAAGGTGTAAACCCGAACAGCGACCATAGTCAATGGCATCCGTTGTAAATCTGGTATTGGTAACAATCCATCCGTGAAACTTGTACCCGTTGTACTCGGGCAGTCGGCTACGAATGGCCTCAATGTCGTTTACCCTCGATCGGATGTAAAGCGGAACCTGAACAGGTGCAAACTTGCTAGTTGTGTTGTAATACTTACACTCCACAATGTATTGAGTACCGTTTTTAGTGGCCAGCACATCCACCTCATGCTGTACGCAGGCACCTTGAATAACAGTACCCACCTTAGTGTCAAAACCCTGAATGGCAAAAATTTGACCCACAAAGTGTTCAAAAGGATATCCGGTTGGGCCTAGTTCCATCAGCGAATTTTTTAAGCTGTAGCGAGCAGCGTATCCTCCTTTTTTCTTCTTAAGCAGGCTAAAGGCTTTAGAGTATATCTCTTTGGTGGTTACGCCCTCAACCAGCCATCCCTCAATGTCAGAAATAATACCATCAATGGCCACTTGACTGGCACCTGCACGCTTAAGGGAATTATCCAACTTGGTTACCTCAAAAGGCACCTGTTGCCCATTGGATTTCAATACTAGGGGTAGATTTTTCATGGTATTCAGCTAAAAAGAAGTTCAATACTTTCCCCTTTGGGGATGTTAAGATGATAAGCTAATATACCTAATTTTTTGGCTCCCTCCACGTGTTGAATCGAATCATCTATAAAAATTGTTTCTTGGGGGATTAGCTGATTTTCCTTTAGGATAAGCTCAAAGGCTTCGGCATTAGGTTTCCTTAGGTGGATCAGGTGCGAATAATACTCCTTATTAAAAAATGAGGAAAGGTTATCTAATCCAAAAGTGGTTTTAAGGATTTGGTTGTAGCTCTCCAAATGGATGGCGTTGGTATTGCTTAGCAAAAAAGTTTGGTAGTGCTTTCTTATTTTTCCTAACAGTTCTAGTCGCTTAGTGGGAAAATCCAGCAGCATGGCATTCCATGCATTATCTATTGCCGAATCGGTGATGGGAATAGGGGTTAGCTGACGGATGCCATTGCGGAACCCTGTGGGCGAAATCAATCCCTGATCCAGCTGGTCAAATAGCCCAATCTGTTGCGCTTGGGTAAATAGGTTGTCGAAGTTTTCAAAGCCTAACGCCTTAAAGGCGTTAATGGTTAAGTGGTAGTCAATGTTAAGGATTACACCACCCAAATCGAAAATAATATGCTTGGCGTTTCTATGTGCAAAGGGCGTAAAGATGGGTTTTGGCATAAAAAAGCGGTTTAATGTTGGAGAAATTCAATGCAAATATGTATTTTTGCAGTCCAACAAAAAAACTTTATCAGTTTTTTCGGGGCCCATAGCTCAGCAGGTTAGAGCACCTGACTCATAATCAGGGGGTCGCTGGTTCAAGCCCAGCTGGGCC
>CAZKPD010000012.1:21431-33701 GCA_964554585.1 uncultured Rikenellaceae bacterium | reverse complement strand
CAACCATAGTAATATTAGGTCTCGCTTTTTCGCTTGTTCCAGCTTCCATGTGGCCATCCATTCCTAAAATTGTAGAAGAGCGGTTCTTAGGTTCGGCATATGGGCTTACCTTCTGGATTCAGAATATTGGTTTATTAGCTGTTCCAATATTGATTGGGTGGGCACTGACTACATCTAATCCTGGAGTAGGAGATAAGATTTCCAATATTGGTAAAATTAATGCTCAAATTGAACATAATAGTGCTTCTTTATATGGTTCTATTGATAAATTAGAATCCACTTTAGATAATTTTCAGTCAGAGTTTTCTGATGGTATATTTACTGAAGAGCATAAAAATACTGTCTTCCCTATTTTTTATTTAAATATCGAAAGGGATAAAATTGCTGAGGCGGTGACGATGTTGAATCAGCAATTTGCTTTTGAAACACATAGAACTAACGCTACCAACATTTCTTTAGAGTCATTACACAAATTTGAACAAATATTTAGAGATTCCTCCTTTCTAAATAGTGAAACAGGAGAGATTCTTGAATTAACTGAAAAATTGAGAAGTGATATGACTGAGATGCAAACCATTGTTGGAGAGGCAAAATATAATTATACCGTACCCGAATTAATCTTTGCAGGCTTTGGAGTTCTGGCAATGATTATGTCTGTGGTATTGATTAGGGTTGACAAGAAAAAAGGTTTTGGACTTGATTTGCCCAATAAAGCGAAGTAAATATTGATAAAAGAAAAACGGCCGATGATTATCGGCCGTTTTTTTTGTTAAAAGTTGTATCCCAATCCGAATTTTAGGGAAGCAGTGGCCGGATGATTTATCCTGTAAGAATGGCTAAGCGGATTGAAATACCACTGGAGATGAGGTTCAACAATTAGGTCAACATGTGGTGTGATGGGGTAAGAAATGCTAACTGCTGCTAGGGTCGA
This sequence comes from uncultured Rikenellaceae bacterium, assembly GCA_964554585.1. Lineage (GTDB taxonomy): Bacteria > Bacteroidota > Bacteroidia > Bacteroidales > Tenuifilaceae > Perlabentimonas. The sequence continues at coordinate 32,770 of CAZKPD010000012.1, read as the reverse complement.
AATATTTAACCACCTATCCTCTTCGGTTTTTTCCATAAATTGACCATCCTGATTATAGCTTTCAAACCTATTGTTGATAAGAATTCCTGCTGCTCCACCCAACTTGAGCTCAAATGAAAGCGGAGCCATTCTAAATTTCGAAGCAACGATTATTGGAATCTGGACATAGTAGAACTGTTGTTGCAATTGCATGGGATGCTCTAGGGTAGTTGGTTGGCTTTTATTCTCTTTCAGTGCATCCGAAAAGTCGGCTATTTCCATTGCGCACTTATCCTGAATAACGCTCTCAGGCATTGACTTCTGGTTTTTAAACTTTCTTATCTGCTTAGCCTCTTGATCTTTTAAAAGGAGTAAGTTGTTTACGTTCTGTCCGGTAGGACTAACTGAAACCCCAGAATACAGTGAGAATGTTTCGTTTATTCGTTTGCTGAAAAGGATGTCACCCCCTATATTCATAATCGGAGGGAGTTCAATGTTGTGGGGTTGACTATTCGGTGCCTGAGCCGAGGATAGAAAGGTGGGAGCAAAGTAGCCAATTAAACTCCAAGAACTCTTTTGGCTGCTCCTTTTTCTCTCGATTATTTTCACATCCTTTGAGTAATCAGTGTTATAATCTTTTGCAGATGGATAAAAGGCCTTAGCGTGGGAAGAATCTTGGTTTTGAAAAACCTCAGATTCAACAATTGGCTCATGGTTGATAGGCTCAGGATTGGTTAGGAGATTATTGTCCGTAAGCGCTTCGGCAAATTGAGTGTTACCACTTACCGCTTCAACAGCCTTAGTGTAATATTGAATTGCAATAGGTGTATGGTCAACTACCTTGACAATGTTTCTAGGTGGCAATTCAATGGGAGTATATATGGGTAGGATTCCCGAATGTAGGCTATAGGGCTGAATTTCGGAGCTGGTCATCAGAAATTTTGATCCACCCAAACCAATGACAATAAGAACCGATGCTGCAGTAGCACTGTAAACCAGATTTAAAATCCTCTTTCTGCGCGCCAGCCTGTTTAATTGCTGGTCAATACCCTTCCACACGCTTCGGGGAGGTTGAGCGCGGAAAGAGGAGAGCTGAGCTATATACTCCTCAAAAGGACCCGGTTCGAAGAATGGTTGCATGCTCATGCTCTTCAAGTAATCGTATTCTGTCTCTTAGTATGGAGCGAGCTCGACTATAGTTTGATTTACTGGTAGATTCAGTAATGTCTAAAAGAACCGCTATCTCTTTGTGCGTATATCCCTCGATAGCATACAGGTTAAAAACAAGGCGATATTGCTTGGGCAAAGAGGATACAAGGGTGAGTAGGAGCTGATAGTCGTAGTTAATAAAACTATTGCCCGAAGGATGGTTACTCCGGTTTTCATCAACAATTTGTATCGTTTCCTTTGTTTTGCGATGGTACTCAAGGGCGGTATTCACCATTACCCTCCTCATCCATCCTTCAAAGGAACCCTCCCCACGAAAAGATTTAATGTTTTGGAATACCTTAATAAAACCATCCTGCAAAATATCACGTGCAATCTCCATATTGGGGTAGTATCGTAGACAAACACCGTACATCTTTGAAGCAAAAATAGTGTAAAGCACCTGCTGTGCTTTACGGTCGTTTTTCTTACATTTTTCAATTATGTGCTTGCTGATTTCCACGACACTAAACTTGGCTTCTTATGAAGACAAATATAGTGCCATTTGCAAACATATTCAAGATGTTGAGAGAGAATAAATGGTTGCGTCCTTTAAAGGTAATTTGTGATATTTGGAGAAAATAGCAACGCTTGGACGTGAATGGGGGATTAGAATTTTCTATGATAGTTTGTTGCATTGCCAAGTAAAAGCAATAAAAAAAGGAGGCTGTTAACCTCCTTTTTGCGGTCTGGACGAGACTCGAACTCGCGACCTCCGCCGTGACAGGGCGGCATTCTAACCAAACTGAACTACCAGACCAGAACCTTTCAGCATTTGAATGCTGTTTTTAACGGTGCAAATATAGAGTAAAAATCTATTTCGTGCAACAAATGTGGTCGAAAAAGCTATCGAAAAAAACTAAAATGTGTACTCCCATAATATCGAGTTTGCCAATACCCTTCAACTCCCGTCAGATCAGTGTTTTTTGAGTGTTCTACAATTAACCATCCATCGGTTTTTAGTAGTCCATTGGTAAGAACAAGTTCAGGAATTCTTTCAATCCCCTTGAAAGTATACGGAGGATCGGCAAAAATAAGGTCAAAAGTCAAGTTGCAATTCTTAAGGAATTTGTACGCATCGTATCTAATGGGCGTAATTTGCGGGAGATTGAGCTCTTTTTGTACACTTCGAATAAACTGGAAGTGAGCAAAATCTAATTCGACCAAATGGATGCTTGCTGCTCCTCTTGATGCAAATTCAAAGCTAATGCTTCCCGTTCCCGAAAAGAGGTCCAGTACAGAAATCCCCTCTAAATCGAAATGATTCTCTAAAATATTAAATAGCCCCTCCTTGGCAATATCGGTTGTGGGTCGAACCTTGAAGCTTTTGGGTGGCGAAAAAATTCTTCCTTTGTAAACTCCGCTAACTATACGCATAGCGAATGACCAAAAAGTGTTGCAAATTCAATTCGGTACTTACCAATAAGGTATGCGAATTGGCTTTGAGGGAGGGCATTAAAGGGAACCAATTCTTTAAAGAAGTTCTTTGTAAGAGAGATTAGCTGATCCATATCCTCATACGCTCCGGTAACGGTGATTGTGGTATTGTTTGGAGATAGGCTCAGGCTGTTGCAAATGGTTAATAGGTGATAGACAATATCATTGCTGTTTTGGGTGCTCATGCCCACACAATGTAATAGTTTCTTTCCTTTTTTGACCACAACATAACCATAGTGATGGTTTATGGAGAGGGAAAGAGAGCCGTGTTCATGCGCTTTAGATTGCATGAACTCAGTTTTAATAGCCGGACTACATGGAGCAATGACTATTGTGCTCGCTTGCACCTGCAACCAGCTTGTAACAAGCTGCGATGGTATGCTAAAGATTACAGTGGCATCATCCGTAATGCTGTGATGCCTAATCTCTTCACTCTCATCTATGTGGAACATAAGGGATAGAATGTTTTTGGCTTTTTCAGGCTCAAAATAGCGGTTAGGTACAATAGCAAAATGCGGCGAAACATAGCTAAGTATGACCTTTTTAAACCTCTTTTTTATCCAAGGAGCGGTTTTGGCGATTTGCAAAACCGCTTGGTGCCAATCATCGCTTGATACGGGAGGATTTGTAAAGGTGTCGTTAACTAAAGCCAGAAACAAATCCCGTGTAAGGTCTTTTACACATAGAGAAAATCCATTCAGGAAAACCTGAATGGATAGCTCATATGATTCCGTTTGATCTTGGTCAAATGTTTCGTCAAAAAGATGCAGCTTTTGCATGGCTTCACCCCTTAACTATTCCCAGTTTCCGGCGTTATTGGTTGCTTCTGTTAATGAACCAACCTGAAGGCCGGGATAACGTTCAAGTTTGTTTCTAAGGTCGTTAAGGTTTACTACCAGCTGTCTGTCAAGCCCGTTTAGTATCACATCATTGTGAGCCTTGGCTTCAAAAACCCTGATATTTAATCCTGAACCCGTTTTGAGGAGACCGGCACCCATTTCAAACTCTTTGCCTCCTGTAAAAGGAACAACTCGAAGCGAATCAACAGGATAATTTTTCGGGAAAATACTGTCTAAAACTCTAATCTTAATGGTGTCGCGAAAAACCAGCCCCTTAGCAACGGCTACAGAGTCGTCCAATGATCCAATTTGGCGCACCACTTTAAAAGAGTCATTCTTTACAAAATAGATTAGCGAATCGAAACTTCCTGTGAACTTGTCATTCTCAGACCGATAGGCTAGCTGAGCCGTTCTAATATCTTTAAGTCTTTCAATGGTCTTGTTGTATCTTTTGTCCTTTTCGTGATTAAAACGGATGGGAGTCATGATACTTTCATACAGAAAGTAGGATAAGACCGCTATAGCAATAAGTAGGGTAATTTTATAAACCGTTTTCATTTCGCTAGATTTAATTTAAGTTTACGTGCAAATTTAGAAACAAATATTATATATCAGCAATTCAAAGCGCTTTATTGTTTACATAAATGACAAAAGAAACCCTAAATAGGCTTATTACTCGCAACCTAGGTTTTGACCTTACAAAGGGTCAGGAGGTTGCCTCAGAAATGTTGTCTACCTTTTTATCCGGTGAGCAAGGACGCGAAGTCTTTTTGTTAAAAGGGTATGCAGGCACCGGAAAGACTTCTATTATAGCGGCTTGTGTGAATGCGCTGCTTGGGCTTAAAAGAAAAGTTGTGCTTTTAGCCCCTACGGGCAGGGCGGCCAAAGTGCTTGCCAAATATTCCCAATACCCTGCAAATACTATACATCGATGGATTTACAGGCAGCGACTAAAGGGGGACGGCCAGGGAATTTTTGTACTGAGTAAGAATACTTCTAAGGATACCGTTTTTATAGTCGACGAGGCATCGATGATTAGTAACTCTTCCATAGAGGGTTCCGGATTTGGAACCGGTCATTTGTTGGAGGATTTATTGACCTACGTGGAGAGTGGTACCAACTGCAAATTACTGCTGGTGGGGGATGATGCTCAGCTGCCTCCCGTAAATTTGGATGTAAGTCCTGCGCTTTGCAATGATGAGCTACAAAGTTTAGGCTATTCTGTTACAGATGTGACTCTAAGTGAAGTGGTTCGGCAGGCAAAGAGTTCTGGTATTCTTTCAAATGCTACGTTAATTCGAGGGTTGTTGGATGATTATAGGGTGGATTATCCGGGATTCCAAACCCTTGGGTTTGATGATGTGGTAAGGCTCTCAGGGAATGAGTTAATCGAATCATTGGAGTCTAGCTACTCACAGGTTGGCATCGACGAAACCACCGTTATTACCTATGCCAATCGTAGAGCTAATCAGTATAATCAGGGTATCCGGAATCGGATACTGTGGCATGAAGAGGAACTGTCGGTGGGAGACCTATTGATGGTTGTGAAAAATAATTACCATTGGGCACAAAGGTTAGAGAATGTGAACTTTATTGCCAATGGGGATGTGGTAAGGGTTAAACGTATACATAAAGTGGAGTCTTTGCATGGTTTCCGATTTGCGGATGTAACGGTGGAGCTGATAGACTATCAGAATAAGGAGATTGCTGTAAAAGTGCTGTTGGATACGCTTACGGTGGATGGTCCTTCGCTGCCCATGGATAAAAGTAATGAGCTGTTTCAGAGCGTGTCCCTCGACTATGAGGATATAGTGAATAAGCGTAGTAGAATGGCTAAGATTAAGGAAGATCCCTATTTTAATGCTCTACAGGTAAAATATGCCTATGCCATTACATGCCATAAATCCCAAGGGGGACAATGGGAACATGTGTATATAGATCAAGCCTATTTTAGACCGGAGATGATGACCAGAGAGTATCTAAGATGGCTTTATACTGCTTTTACCCGTGCAACCCAAAAAGTGTTCTTGGTTAATTTCAATGATCGTTTTTTTGCTCACTAGCAATTTTTGGGTAGGTTAAAAACCTAAGCAAATTATACGATTTGATAGTCCAAGATTAATGGAGAACTAAAAAAATGGTTACATTTAGCCGCATATAAAAATAGTAATCTATGAAAAACAAACGCTCCATAAAACAGAAAATTCTGCTTTACATTCTCTCATCGTTTACCCTCTTTTTTGCAGTTTCGGTGGCCTATATTGTAACCACCTCGCGAAATTCAATCTTTAATGAAACAATAGAAAAGACGCATTGTGTAGCAAAAAAGTCATCGGCTGAAATTGAAAAGTTTTTTGAGAAAAACTTAACCATTACCCGTACATTAGCCCAAGCCTTTTCCGTCTACCACACCATGCCTGCTAATCAGTGGCAATCCCTGTTTACACAAATGTATTTGCCCATAATTAAGGCCAATGAGCAGGTTTACATCATCTGGGATAGCTGGGAGTACTCCGGGTATGTGCCAAACTATGATAAAAGTTATGGTAGGCTTATGATGTATGTGTTGCGCGATGGCAATAGCTTTGAGGTGGGCAAAGAGGAGCGAAGCCTCGATGGTGATCCCGAAATTTATGGCCGCTTTAAGCAGGGTAATAAAGATGACATTTGGGAACCCTATTTGGATGTGGTGGAGGAGGGGAAACGTGAAGCTAAGATGATGACCACCATCGCTTCGCCGGTGAAAAATGGCGGCAAATTTATGGGAATGGTTGGCCTTGACTTAGAGCTAACCTTGTTGCAAAACCTTGTGGAAACGGTGGAAGTGCCCAAAGGTGGTATGGCAATTCTAATCTCACCACAAGGTGTTATAGCCGGACATCCCGATAACAGATACATTTCAAAACACATTGATGATATTTTCCCGTTGGAAACCGAAGCACACGGGATTTTAAAAAAGATACAGGACGGGCAAGAGTACTTTTTTTCCAGAAGGGATGAGAACGGTAAAAGCCACTATGTTTTTTTCTCCCCCGTTACGGTTTCAGGGGTATCCAGCTCTTGGTCATTGGCTGTTTCTGTGCCCTACAGCCAAATTATGCTTGAAGCTAATAGAACATTAGTGGTTTCCCTGATTGTTGGTGTTCTGGCGTTAGCCGTGGTAATTGTTATCCTTATTTTAATTTCCAATGCATTAACAAGACCTATCCAATGCATTACCTCTACTTTAAACGCCATGTCGAAGGGCGAAATTGATTTGGATAAGGAGCTAAAAGTGTCCTCCGGAGATGAGGTAGAGGAAATGGCTAATGCGCTTAATCTATCCATCGAAGGGCTGCACCAAAAAACAGAATTTGCTTTAAGCATTGGGGCCGGGCAATTTGATGCCCAACTCCAGCTGCTCGGCGAAAAGGATATGCTAGGGAAATCGCTTATTGCTATGAGGGATAGCTTAAAACTGGCAAATGTTGAGGATGAGAAACGGCAGGAGGAGGATAGGAAGCGTGCTTGGGTGAATGAGGGGCTTAATCAGTTTGCCGATATCCTTCGCCGAAATAACGATAGCATTCAGGCTCTCTCCGATGAGATAACCAGTGGATTAGTGAAGTATCTGAGCGCCAATCAGGCAGCTTTATTCTTACTTGAGGAGACCGATGAGCCTTATTTTAACATGGTTTCGGCCTATGCATGGGATCGTAAAAAGTTTATGAATAAAAAAGTGGGTCTTGAAGAAGGGCTAGTGGGTGCCTGTGCACTCGAAAAAGAAACCATTGAGCTGACCGAAATCCCCGAGGATTACGTTGAAATAACCTCAGGATTAGGAAAGGCTACACCCTCTTATGTGGTGTTAGTTCCGCTTAAGCACGAGGAGGAGGTTTTGGGTGTGATTGAACTGGCTGCATTCCGCATATTTGAAGCCTTTGAGCTCGAGTTCTTTGAGCAGGCTGCAAGAAGCATTGCATCTACCCTGTTGGCTGTGAAAATAAATGAGCGTACCCGTTTGCTTCTCGAACAGTCAAAACGGCAAGCCGAGGAGCTATTGGCGCAAGAAGAGGAGATGCGACAAAACATGGAAGAGCTGCAGGCCACACAGGAGGAAATGGAAAGAAAAGCATTGGAACAGGATAACCTGCGTAAACACTATGAGGAGGAAATAGCTAAGCTAAAGCAGGAACTTGATCATCTTAGAGGAAGTGATGCATAAGCATTAAACGCTTATACTTTGCATAAGGGTGTACAACCAAAGGTTTACACCCTTTCTTTATTATCCTCTCACAGAACATTTGTATAATTCTCTTGAAAACAATAGGGCTCATCTGCTGTTCATTTATTACAAAAAAGGAGAAATGATGAGCATAAATCAAAATAGTTTTGAGCTGGCCACCCTTGGGAGTGAAGCGTTGTTGGCACAGCTAAAAGGTGTGCGTAGCGTCTTACCCGGGTATGCAGGAGGGGATAGCCCAAACCCAACATACAGGGAAGTGTGCTCCGGTGATACCGGACATGCAGAAGTGGTACAAGTTAGCTTTGACCCTCAAGTAATATCCTATGCTGATCTTCTTCAGGTGTTCTTCCGGATACATAATCCCACAACCCTTAACCGTCAAGGTCCCGATATAGGGACCCAGTATAGGTCGGTGATCTTTTTCCATTCTGACGATCAAAAGAGGATAGCCCAGGAGGTTAAGCAAATGATGGATTTGCAGAAGATTTGGAAGGATTGTATTGTGACAGAAATAGCTCCAATGGGGGAGTTTTTTCCTGCCGAAGAGTATCATCATAGCTACTTTGAGTTAAATAAAAGGGAGCCCTATTGCCAGATGGTTATTGCTCCAAAGCTGGCTACATTTAGAGAATTGTTTAAAGATTCCCTGAAAGGATAGCCTCGTTTGGAGAAGATCAATACCTTTGGCGGTACAAATCAATAGCTCACTCTATGAAATTTCGTCTGATAGCCCTTGGTGTTATCCTTCTACCGGTTCTTTTTCAGAGTTGTTCTACCACAAAGCAGCTTAATGCGCTTAATGCAGATGCACTTAACTATTTTAACCAACAGGATTATGCTAAGGCATTTGAGCTATATGACCAGTCCATTACCCTTGGCCTTGAGCGTAGTAAAAAGATAGATCCGGCAGTGTATCAAAACGGAGGGATTTCTGCTTGGCATTTGGGCAAACCCCAAAAAACCATAGACTACCTCGAAAAGACAAAATCCCTCTCTATAGCCGATGCTCGTACCCACTTTTATTTGGCAAAAGCCTATTTGGAAATTGACAACCTATCCAGAGAGATTATAAACCTGGAAGAGTGCTTAGTCTATCAAGATGATGAGTATGTTGTGGAGGCTAATGGGCTCCTCTTTTCTGCTTATGTACGGAGCGAGAATTGGGCAAAAGCAAAGCTTCAATGGGAGCACCTAAATCATGATCAGCAGAAAGATATCTTGTATATGGAGGGCTATGTAAAAACGGTTCAACAGCTTAATGAAACAGAGCCTATGTTGAGAATAGCCAAAGAATTAATTAAGCTAAGCCCGAAAAATACAATGGCATTAGAGGTTTTGGGAATCCACTACTACCAGTTGGCTGAGACGAGCTATCAGCAGGAGATGAAAGCTTACGAGAAGAATAAAACGACTAAACAGTATAAACAGCTATTGGCGGCACTAGAGAAAATAAATACCAATTTTAAGCTTTCGCGCGATTACCTTGAGGCTCTTTACGCCATTAATCCACAGCCGGTTGTGGCAAACTATCTGGGGAATATTTACACTCGTTTTCAAAACGAAACTAAAGCAAAGTACTATTACGCTAGGGGCAAGAAAAGCTAGAAAAATGCGTCAATCCCGGGATAGTAGAATTTTTCCTTTGCCACTTCTTTAGGATAAACAAAGAAGATGAGAGTGCCCTGAGAGCATAGATCTCCATTTTTATTGATCAATTTGGCCTCTATTGTGGCAAGCCCTTTTTCGAAGTTTTCGATATGAGCAGTTAACCTAACGGGTCCATCATTTACTTGTAAGGGCCTATGGTATCTAATCTGCATACGAGCCGTAAAGCCGGCAGACTCTAAAAGCACATAAACAGCCCATGAGGATATTTCGTCGAGTAGGGTGGATTGAATGCCACCATGGATAACTTCATTGTATCCCTCAAAATTATGGTTTGGGTTCCATTCGGAAACAACTTGCCTATTCGCTTCATCTAAATAGAACTTCAACTTTAATCCGAAGGGGTGGTCGGGAGCACATCCAAGGCACTTGTAACCGGGCATTCCGGCAAAAGGATTACGAATTTCTTTCATATTTTCAACTTGCTGATTTTAGCGTTAACAAAGATGAAGAAAATATAATACTTATCGAATACTTTTTCCGTTTTGGTGTTGATATATCAGGATCAGACGAAACATTTGCTCACAGTTATTGTTTGTTTTTCTAAGCTTCTTTGTGTAATGGGCAAAAAGTTGTTCTAGAGGTTTCATTTCACAAAATTTTATATACATACGTTTAAATCACGTGTTTTTTATGGTGTTTAATTTTTTCGAAAATAGTATATTTGGGCAATGATAAAAATTTGTAGATATGGCTAAACAGAAAAAAAGTACTAAACAGAAGATATTGGATAGCGCTACAGAGCTATTTTTGGAGAAGGGTGTGGATCGGGTTAGCGTTCGTGATATTGCTGCCAAAGCAGGGGTTAACCTTTCATTAATGAATTACTACTACCAGTCCAAAGAAAACCTATTTGAGGTGATTTTTGAGAATTTAATAAGGGATAGAGCCCTCCATCTCCGTGGGATCTTAGAATCAAATCTCCCTATTGAAGAAAAGATACGCAACTATATACATGAGTACATCGACATTCTGTTGGGGCAACCCATTTTGGTCTCTTTTGTGCTTTCTATTATACACCGTAACCCCGAAAAGGTAAAGGGCATGGAGGCTATGCTTATGCTCTACAATTCAGATATTTTTTGTAACCATATTAGGGCAGAGGTTGATGCGGGTACTATCAAATGTGTGGATCCGGAACAGCTCTATGTCAGCATGATTTCTTTGATCCTCTTCCCGTTTGCCATAGAAGAGCTGATTACCGACAGAAATAAATTCTCACCTCAAGGGTATATGGACTTTGTGTTGGCACGGAAAAATCATGTGTTAAATATGGTCCTGTCGTATATAAAGCGATAGAGTACGCTATTATTGCACATTTAGGAAAGAAGGTAAGTGCTAGGAAAGAGGGAATAAAAAAAGAATCGGACATATGTCCGATTCTTTTTTGTGACTCCGCCAGGATTCAAACCTGGAACCTCCTGATCCGTAGTCAGGTGCTCTATTCAGTTAAGCTACGGAGCCGTTTGCGGGTGCAAAGATATAAATATTTATTACCCTACAAATGATTGGGCGTTAATTTTCTTCAAAAAAAATCCTCGGAGAACCGAGGATTTGGAACTATTTCTCAACTCTAACAATACGTTCCTTAATACGAGCTTTTTTACCGGTCAGATTTCTTAGGTAATAAATGCGTGCTCTGCGAACTTTACCCGCTTTATTGATTTCGATTCTGTCAATGAAAGGAGAGTTAAGCGGAAAAATACGCTCTACACCCACGCCGCTTGAGATTTTACGAACAGTAAAGGTTTCGGTAGCACCTGACCCTTTACGTTGTATAACAACCCCGCGGAATCCCTGAATCCTCTCTTTGTTACCCTCTCTAATTTTGTAATGCACAGTAACGGTGTCACCACTCTTAAAATCGGGGGCATTTTGCTCTACTTCAAATGCTTTTTCAGCAATTTTAATCAGTTCCATTCCTATCAGTTTATTTTATGAAAATCCACAACACGCAATGTTACAAAAGTTTTGCAAGAGATTGCGCT
>CAZKPD010000012.1:0-21421 GCA_964554585.1 uncultured Rikenellaceae bacterium | reverse complement strand
TAAAAAATATTACAAAACCATCCTATTTCTTCATAAAAAAACTGCCCATATGGGCAGTTCTTTCGTTTTTGAGCCTTTTAGGTGATTTAATGGCTTAGTAATTTGTCGCCGGTCTCATCAATTAGCTGTTTTTTCCACCAATCGGGATACTGTGGGTTGCCAACGGTGGCCGGAGAGGTATGGCTCTCATTCCATTTGAAAACTCCATTCTCTTCCTGCTTTATGTTTCCGTCGATATATTTTACCAGCATGAAATTAAATAGCTCATCCCACGTATTGACCAACGCATTTGCAGTGTTGACAGAAAAGTTGGTTACAAAATCAATCGCACTGTTCTTGTTCTGCTTGTATAGTTCTTCTGCTTTCCTATCAATTAGAGGTACGATGGATGAATAGTACTCTTCCATTTTCTTTTGGGCCTTTTGCACGTCTTGGCTCATGTGATCGTAGCGTAGATAGGTAAAGTTTGAAACCTTGTTGAATACCCAAAAAGCGGCAGTAGGAGAGTAAGTGAGCAGGTCTCCGTTGCCCACAGCAAAGCTGTGAGGGATTTGATTCATTCCGCAGTACATGGGGGTATAAACCGAAAGGGCAGCATCATCAACCCCAAACCAAAGGATTCCGCCAATGGGATTGGGTAGCCAGTTGCGACTTTGGGTTACAAAAGAGAATCCGGTTTGCTGTGTGGCTGTGGCCCTTTCGTTAACATAGGTTTTGCCTTCAAATTCCCAGGTGAGTGGACGCCAGCGATAGGGTAAACCGTGGGGGCCGGCACCTAAGTCGTTGTGCATATCCAGTTCGGTTCCCTCAAGGTGATCACGCATAAAGTGCATTAAATCTTGAGCAGATAGTTTGCGGTCGGGTTTAATCCATAGCGGCATTCTATTGGTAAGGTCTAGCCCTTTAGCGTAATCAAAATGGTTCCACATGCTCTTGTCTATGTCCTTAAAAAATGCCCAAACCCTAATCTCACAGAAGCGAGCAGCACCAAAATCAATAGGAGCATAGATGTCAGAGAAGCTAAAATCTTTTCCATCCCCTTTATAGTACCCTTTGCTACGTGCAAAATCAACCACATCGTGGGCATAAACCACTTCAATATCAGGGTTGAATAGCTGGTCTAACCGTTTTGAGCTGATAGACTTGTTGCTCTCTCCTTCTTTGGAAAAAGTGGTGATACGGGCATGGTTGGCATGTGCGCTCACATACCCTTCGGGAATACGCATGGCCACCCATACCGCTCCTTTGTTGGCATTGTATGATTTTTTTGTGCGCTTATCCGTCTTAATATCAGTGCCCTTGCCAATCAGTTCCATAATCCAAACCTCATTGGGGTCGGCAATGGAGAATGATTCTCCGCCGCTAAAATACCCGTGTTCGGCCACTAGTTCGGCCATAATCTTAATGGCTTCTCGGGCATTTTTTGCCCTTTGGAGGGTTATGTAGATAAGGCTTCCGTAGTCAATAATGCCTGTGGAGTCTTCCAGCTCACTGCGCCCGCCAAATGTGGTTTCACCGATAGCCAGTTGGTATTCGTTCATGTTGCCAATAACCGAATAGGTTCGCTCAAGTTGTGGAATGACACCAAGATAACGCCCGCTATCCCAATCGAAAACCTGTAGTAGCGTTCCGGGTTTATATGAAGCGGCCGGCCAGTGGTACAGCTCACCGTATAGGTAGTGCGAATCAGCCGAGTAGCTAATCATGGTTGAGCCATCCTTGGATGCGCCTCGGGTAACCAAAAAGTTAGTGCAAGCAATGGATGGGAGGGCTAAGCCCATTAGCAGCCCAATGCTAATAAGTTGAATAATTCTTTTCATTTTATTATGAATTGAGTTTTTTAATGCCAACAAAAATAGGAAAAATGATTGAAAGGCAAAGTCTTTACCATTGCCTTTGATGGGAGATTGCACCGATGGTTTAGCTTAGAGCTAAAAGTATAGGCAACCCCCAATTGAGTCTGTAGAAGCACCGGTAACCGATGAGAGGGAGGAGATAGTTTGGGTTTTGTAAAGTACCGCAAGGAATGCGAAAATTAGAGCTTCCTTAAAATCAACTATATCAGTAGAGGGAATCATAACATTACCGCCGCATTTTTTTGAGATTAATTCCATAAGAAAGCTGTTTTTGGCTCCGCCACCGGTAACCAACATGCTGCTGTTAGGTTTCTCTTGGGTAGATTGGGCTATTTGATCCGCCACATGCTCATATATTGTGCGAAGGATATCTTCGTTGTTCAGTTTTGTAGTGTTGATGATGGGGATAAACTCCTGTTCGAACCACTCACGGCCCAACGATTTTGCACCCTTTTGGCTATAGTAGTTTAGCCGGTTTAGCGTTTCGATGAGTTGCTCATTGACAGCTCCCTTACGGCCTAAATGGCCATCGCTGTCCATGGGTAATCCCCACCGATTAGCCAAATGGTTTAAAGCCATATTTGCGGGACAGATGTCATAGGCAATTCTTTGGCCATTGCGCTGGAATGAGATATTGGCTATTCCTCCCAGATTAAGGCAGAAATCGTAGTGCGGAAATAGTAGGCTGTCTCCAATTGGAACTAGTGGTGCTCCTTGGCCTCCTCGGGCCACATCACCCGAGCGGAAATCGCAAATGCAGGGTATGCCCGTTTCAGCAGCAATATAAGCTCCATGCCCAATTTGTAAGGTGTAGGCGGCTGACGGATTGTGGAAAACGGTGTGGCCGTGTGAGCCGATCAGCTCAATGGGTAAGTCTAATTCATGGGTGAAATGTGCAACCATTTGACCAATCCATTTCCCATAGTCGCAATGAAACTTCCAAAGCTGCTCACCGGAAAAATCTTTACAGCGGTTAAGGTCGTTCTTGGTCTGATCGGTATATTCTACGGTGACTGCCTTTATAATTTCGAAATCCCACTGGATGGGTGTTTTCTCAAATTTTGCAAGGCACATATCAAGGCCGTCCTGTGAGGTTCCGGACATCACGCCAACTGCGTATATGCTTTTAGCCTGCATGCTTGTCCCTACCGATTGAACGGAGTTAAAAGTTTTTTATAAGGTTGGTCAGTGCCTGATTAAATAGCGACATAACATTTTGAGGTTCATCCAGATTGAAAGGTTCGCTAAGTTTTAACCCCTGAAATGATGCGTCGTTTAGCACCCAGGGCTCAGAAGCCACAGCAGTTCCAATAACCTTTTGCAGGGGGATTATGCCATTCTTTGTATAGGTTGTTACCTCAATGGTAATGGCCGGCAAAACGGCTTGTTTGTCAATTGGGTCAGCGGTCTTGGCATCTTTTTTTGGAGCAGATCCATAGCCTTTTTCACTTTTTCCCGACTGATCAGCAACGGTTACCGCAATCTTAATATAAAAAGGAGAGCTCCCCTTCCGAAGCGCTTTGTTAATGCTCATATTAGGAAAACCATATTCATCGTAGGTAAATTCTCTACCGTGAGCATCTACGGGCAGAATGTACATTCCGGTTTCCTCTTCTAAGCGTTCTTTAAGCAGAATCCACGAATTGGTCTTGAGCGCACTGATTACCTTATCCACTTTTGGGCCCCCTATTCCGGAAAAAAGGTGTGAAAATTCGTCAAATTGGGGTTTTATGTTCTGCAGAACAGTGTAGTTATATGAGATTAGCGCAAGCTGCTTGTTCGTATAGTTTTGTGCCGTAAGAATCGTGGAAAAGCATACTAAGATAAGGGTAAGATGAAATGTTCTTTTTTTCATACTGTAATTGATTAACAGAGAGTTGTGTTTAAATCGTAGTCCAAAGGTACTAATTATATGTTTACTCCTTTTGCAAAATACATGCCGTTTAGTTTTTTACCATTGGAACGTATAGCTATAAACGGTAGTGTTTTCATTCCCATCCGACACCGTAAGTACAAGCTTGTGCTCATTCCCTTTGGTTAATCGCTTCGGATCGAATTCGTAAAAAATCAGATCATTCTTTTTGTCGTACTCAAATAGGGCCCACTCTCCGTTGATGGTTCCTTCGTAGCGTGCAATACCGGAGAGATCATCCGTTACCTTAAATTGGATAGACTCTAGGTTGCTAAAATTATTGCCTTGAGGCTTAGTGAGCAGCTTCACCTCAGGTGCATTCGTATCTAGTACAACGACGAAGTCTCCAAAAAAGTTTACGTTGGTCGATACATAACCATCTTTGTATGTTCCTCCCACAGAGGTTATTTTTCCTTTTCGGTCTACCGAAGCGATCAGCGCTTTACTTTTCAAAGTATCCTCTATAGGGAGTGTTCTTATGGTCAGGCTATAGTTTCGATGTACTGGGACTAATGGATTCCCAACGGTAATTACTGGCGAGTAAGCATTTTGAAGTGGCGATTTTGCAATCAGGTAGTTAAAATAGCTGCTGCTGTAAAGAGATTTTGCGGGCATAGTAATGGAGAACTCCGGAATGGAGAACTTATTGACCTGAAAGAAAGGCCAAAGAATTCCCTTACGTTGTTCAGAATCCGAAGCTTTTTCGGGAATAGTAGGGTTCCGGTCAATACCCTTGGCAACCATGTGTAGTTGGGTTGTGTTTCCTTGAGCGTCTGCAACTTCAATCTTAACGTTGTAAGTGTTGTTGGGTTCGGTTTGAATAATACCCCTGTTTTTTAAAACTTTATATGCGCTAAGCCGATTGTTGGGCTCCGTAAAGAGCTTATGAACTCTTTTCTCATTCTCATAGTTCATCGCAAAATCCAGATGACTGTTTGCATAGCGAGATTCACTAAAGGCAATCCGATCCATAGCAAAGTGGTAGAGCAGGAGGTTGTTTACAAACATTTTAATGCTGTACACTCCACAGCGAAGGCTTTGTCCGTTCAAAAAATCATAGGTTTCAACACCTATTCCAAAATCACCCGACACCAAAAGAGTGTCAGTACAGGAATAGTATCCGTTTTTTTGATCAACTTTTATCTCTTGTCTTTTATCAATGCTTCCCAACGGTGGTGTTTTACTTAGGCTGTATAGCCAAACACTTCGAACTACGGGTGCGTTTTCGTCTACAATCCCCAAATTACTAAAAAACGGATTTAGAGGTTCTTGGGTCTTCGTGTCTCGAACCTCAAAATGCAGGTGAGGGCCCCCGGAGCTACCGGTATTTCCGCTAAAGCCTATCACCTCACTGCGAGCTATGACTATCTCGTTGGAGGTGAGTTGAATGTCAATTTCAAAGTTTCGATTCTTATACTGCTCAGCCTTAACGTACTGTTCTATCCTATCGGAAAATTTATGCATGTGTGCATATACAGTGGTTGTTCCATTGGGATGAGCAATGTAAATGGCCTTTCCGTACCCCACGCTGCTAATCTTCACTCGGGCCACATATCCAATATCTGTGGCAAAAACGGGCAAGCCCACTTGTCCTCCTGTTCTGAAATCTAATCCTGAGTGAATGCTTCCGCTCCTAATCTCCCCAAATGTTCCCGAAAGGCCTTGGTATGATTTAAGTGGAGCATGAAAATTAAACGGGCTTTGTGCAGGTTGGGCTTGGACAATATTGAGCGCAAAAATGACGTTGAATAGGATAGAGAGCAAAAGGGATAATCTCATGTTAACGGCGAACTTAAATTTGAATGCAAAAGTAGTTAATTGGCTATCTTTTCGTTTAAATGAAACAAAAATAGAGCTCTTTTTTTGATAATCTCTTAAACTCGTTGTAACTTTGTAATACGTAATCGATGCATATGGACGTGGAGCAGAAATCAATATACATAAAGCTTAAATCAAAGATTCAGGAGCTGACTACTGCCTACGATAAGCTGAAAGAAGAACATCTTAAGCTTAAAGAACAAATGCTCACCCTTGAGGATGTAATGCAAGAAAGAGAAATTGCTTACATTGAACTGGACAAGAAATACAATCAGCAGCAGCTAGCAAAAGCCCTGATTGCCTCAAGCGGAGACAACCACGATGCAAAGATTAAGGTAGACGAGATGGTGCGGGAAATTGACAATTGTATTGCTCTCTTAAATAGATAATTTAGGTTTGTTTTTATGGATGATAAGCTTTCGATACGTGTGAATGTTGCCGACAGGTATTATCCGCTAAAAATAGATCGAAGCGATGAGGAAAAGATACGCAAAGCAGCAAGGACCATTAATGAAAAAATGTTGCTCTATAAGCAACGCTACACGGATAAGGATCCGCAAGATTTTTTAGCGATGGCCGCTTTGCAGTTTGTTATAAAACTACTCGAGAGTGAAAACCGTTTTGAGGTCTCTCCGTTGATGGATGAGCTGGACGAGTTGGATGAGTGGTTAGAGGATTATCTTCAAAAGAGTGGTATTCGTTCTTTAACATAAGCATATTTGCCCGCATTGTTTCCTTATCTTTTTGCGAAACTCAACGCTACACAAATAGGAGTTGGACTTCGCTAATGTAGGACAGGCCTTATTTCAGAGCAATCTGGAATCTCATTTCTATGAGACGTTGGAAGTTCGAAATTTGCTGCCACTCCTCCCATGTAAAACTGGGGTTTCATAAAACTAAGGAATGCAATGCGGGCTTTTTTTATGCTCTCATATTTTAATTTTTACAACGTTCAAATGATGTGATTTTTTTATACTTAAAATAAACAAGATGATAATAATAACTATAGTAGTAGTATCAACCCTAATCGTTTCGGTACTTGGCAGCTATCTTATATGGAATAAATTGCTGGCCAGTAAAAAGGATACCATTCTGCGGGAAGCCGAAGCAGAATCGGAGGTGATACGTAAAGAGAAAATTTTGCAGGCCAAGGAGAAATTCCTACAGCTTAAGGCTGAGCAAGAGAAAGCTTTTAATGAGCGCAATGCCAAAATTCTCCAGTTGGAGAATAAGTTTAAGCAACGTGAAACCCAATTTTCACAAAAGCAAGAGGAGATTCAGCGTAAGCAGAAAGAGGTTGACACCATACGTGACAACCTCACCAACCAAATGCAGCTGGTCGATAAACGTACCGAAGAGCTGGATCGTTTGCATCGGGCGCAGGTGGATAAGCTGGAGACCATCTCAGGCATGTCTGCCGAAGAGGCCAAAAATCAGCTTATTGAATCGCTAAAAGCTGAGGCCAAAACGGAGGCCATGTCCTACATAAATGAGGTGATGGATGAAGCAAAAATGACCGCCCAGAAAGAAGCGAAGCGCGTTGTGGTGAACACCATTCAAAGGGTGGCTACCGAGGCTGCCGTAGAGAATGCGGTTACTGTTTTTCATATCGATTCGGATGAGATTAAGGGAAGGATTATCGGTCGCGAAGGCCGTAACATCCGCGCATTGGAAGCGGCTACGGGTATTGAAATTATTGTAGATGATACCCCCGAAGCGATTATCCTTTCGGGTTTTAATCCTGTGCGCAGGGAGATTGCTCGCTTGGCACTCCACCAGCTGGTAACCGACGGAAGAATTCACCCCGCTCGTATTGAGGAGGTGGTACAAAAAACTCAAAAACAGATTGAGGAGGAGATTATCGAAATTGGTAAACGGACCTCCATCGATTTGGGAATTCACGGGCTACACCCGGAGCTAATCCGACTTATCGGGAAAATGAAGTACCGCTCGTCATACGGACAAAACCTGTTACAGCACTCCCGTGAGGTGGCAAACCTTTGTTCTATTATGGCATCGGAGTTAGGGCTAAATGCTAAGCTGGCAAAACGTGCCGGACTATTACATGATATTGGCAAAGTGCCTGATGATGAGCCGGAGATACCACACGCAGTGCTAGGTATGAAGCTGGCCGAACGCTACAAGGAGAAACCGGAGATTTGCAATGCCATTGGTGCGCACCATGATGAGGTGGAAATGGAAACGCTTATTGCTCCCATTGTTCAGGTGTGTGATGCCATTTCGGGCGCTCGCCCGGGTGCTCGCCGTGAGGTGGTAGAATCGTACATTAAGCGCCTGAAAGAAATGGAAGGTTTGGCGCTGAACTATCCCGGAGTAACTAAAACATTTGCCATTCAGGCCGGTAGGGAGCTAAGGGTTATTGTAGGAAGCGAAAAGGTATCCGATGAGGAGGCTGCAAGCCTATCCTACGATATTGCTAAAAAGATTCAGGATGAGATGACCTATCCCGGTCAGGTAAAGATTACGGTTATTAGAGAAACCCGCGCTATTAGCTACGCAAAATAATTGCAAAAGTTTGCACTGACCAAAAGAATATAGCCCCAAAAGCGCTTTGCTCTAGGGGCTATTTATCAAAATAAAAGGAATTAATCATGAGTATGCCGGTGAATTTGCCCATGGTCGACCTTAAAGGGCAGTATGAAAAAATTAAGCAAGAGATAGACAGCGCCATCCAAGGAGTTATTGATGAAACTGCTTTTATTAAGGGTGAAGAGGTGAACCTCTTCGAGCGTGAGCTGGCAGCCTATCTGGGTGTTAAGCATGTGATTGGGTGTGCCAACGGAACCGATGCGTTACAGCTTGCTCTTATGGCATTGGATTTAAAGCCGGGAGATGAGGTGATTACTCCTGATTTTACGTTTATTGCCACAGTAGAAGTCGTTGCACTCCTTGGGCTAAACCCTATTCTTGTGGATGTGAACCCGGACGACTTCACCATCAATATTGATGAGCTGAAGAAGGCGATTACTCCCAGAACTAAGGCTATTATTCCCGTTCACCTGTTTGGGCAATGTGCCAATATGGAGGCCATTCTGGAGGTGGCGCAGGCTCATCAGCTAGCCGTAGTTGAGGATGTGGCTCAGGCCATTGGTTCAACCTATTACTTTACCAATGGTCAATCGGCCAAGGCAGGTGCTATAGGCCATATTGGCTGCACATCCTTTTTTCCGTCCAAAAACTTGGGCTGCTATGGCGATGGTGGAGCCCTTTTTACGAATGACGACGACCTTGCACGTGAGATTCGCTCCATAGCCAATCACGGCATGACCGTGCGCTACCATCATGATAGGATTGGAGTGAACTCCAGATTGGATACCATGCAGGCCGCAATTTTAAGGGTAAAACTACAATACCTCGAAGGGTATAATTTGGCCCGTCAAGAAGCAGCCATGACCTATGATGCAGCCTTTAGAGAGCATAAAAACCTTATTATTCCCCATCGGGTAAATTGGTCTGACCATGTGTTCCATCAGTACACATTGCGCATTGTGGATGCCGACCGTAATGATGTGATTGAAGGATTGAAAAAGCAGGGTATCCCGGCTATGGTGTACTATCCAATCCCTTTGCACAAACAAAAAGCGTTTAATCCCTACCTAGAAAAAATGAGGGATTCCAATTTCTCGAATAGCTTAATGCTCTCGCAAAGCGTTATCTCTTTGCCTATGCATACGGAGCTGACTCCGGAGATTCAGCAGTTTATTGCAGATAATCTTTTGGCGTTGCTATGATATCATAACCTTTTGGTTAATTTTGATACGCTAAACGATAGAGGATGGAAAATCATTTTTTTGCACACGAAACAGCCGTAATAGACCAAGGGTGCACCATTGGCAGTGGAACAAAGATTTGGCATTTTAGCCATATTATGTCCGACTGCGTCATTGGAGAGAATTGCAATATTGGCCAGAATGTGGTGGTTTCGCCACAGGTTATCTTAGGGAATAATGTTAAGGTGCAGAATAACGTTTCCATCTATACCGGTGTAACCTGTGAGGACGATGTGTTTCTGGGTCCATCCATGGTATTTACCAATGTGATTAACCCCCGAAGTGCAGTAAACCGAAGGGGTGAATACCTAAACACTTTAGTGAAAAAAGGAGCTACCATTGGAGCAAATTCTACGATTGTTTGCGGAATTACGCTTGGCGAGTACTGCTTTATTGGTGCAGGGGCGGTTATAACGCGAAGCGTTAAGCCCTACGCTTTGGTGGTGGGCAATCCGGGTCGTCAAGTGGGATGGATGAGCGAGTATGGGCACAGGCTTCAGTTTAATGATGAGGGTATTGCTGTATGCCCCGAGAGTAATAAGAAGTATCAGCTGAATGATAATACGGTTATAAAACTGTAGAATATAAATATTAGATCCATGTCAAAAAATTTTGGTCTCATTGGTGTTGCCGGGTATATTGCCCCAAGGCATTTAAGAGCGATAAAGGACACGGGGAATAAGCTATTAGCCTCTTTGGATAAGCATGATTGCGTGGGTATCCTAGATGGCTACTTCCCTGAATCCGACTTTTTTATTGAGTTTGAGCGTTACGATAGACATTTTGATAAGCTTAAGCGACAAGGGGTAGGGATAGACTATGTCACCATTTGTACCCCTAACTATCTGCACGATTCGCACATTCGGTTTGCATTGCGTCATGGTGCAGATGCTATTTGCGAAAAGCCGGTTGTGCTCAACCCGTGGAATGTTGATGCGCTCTCGGAGATTGAAAAAGAGACCGGCAGAAAAGTCAATATCATCCTTCAACTGCGTTACCATCCCTCCATATTGGCTCTAAAGAAAAAGGTGGCTGAGGCACCTAAGGATAAGGTGTTTGACGTTGATTTGACTTATATAACCAGCCGTGGGCGCTGGTACTTTATCTCATGGAAAGGGGATGATCAAAAGTCTGGTGGGGTGGCAACCAATATTGGGGTTCACTTTTTTGATATGCTCACATGGATTTTTGGTGACGTACAGGAGAATGCGGTACACATTTCTCGGCCCGATAAAGCCGCGGGATTCCTTCGGTTGAATAGGGCTAGGGTTCGCTGGTTCTTAAGCGTAGATAGCCATGATTTGCCCACCCGCATACTTGCCCAAGGGCAACGCACCTATAGGTCAATCATGATTGGCGATGAGGAGTTGGAGTTTAGCGATGGCTTTACCGACCTGCATACGGTAACCTATCAAGAGATCCTTAAGGGGAACGGCTTTGGGCTATCCGATTCCAAATCATCTATAGAGATTGTTCACCATATCCGAAATGCCTCTCCCATAGGCCTTTCAGGAGATTATCACCCATACTGCAAAAATATCAAACCGTTCTAGCATGAGTCTGTATCAGAAATTACTAAACAAAGAAGAAAAACTGGCCGTAATAGGCTTGGGGTACGTGGGCTTGCCCATTGCTGTTGAGTTTGCAAAAAAGCTAAGAGTGCTCGGGTTCGATATCAATACCGATAGGGTAAAGCTAATTCAACAGGGGATTGACCCCAGCAAAGAGCTGCCTGCCGAGGCGTTTAAGGGTTGCGATATAACCTATTCTGCCAACTCTGCAGATTTGGCTCAGGCCAAATTTTATATTGTGGCCGTTCCAACTCCAATCGACGAGTATAATCGGCCCGATTTAAAGCCATTGCTATCAGCCACTCGCATGGTTGCACAAAACCTCAAAAAAGGCGATTATGTGGTGTACGAGTCAACCGTTTATCCAGGGTGTACCGAGGAAGAGTGTGTGCCCTTGCTGGAAGAGATCTCAGGATTGAAACTATACGATGATTTTAAGGTAGGCTTCTCGCCCGAACGGATAAATCCGGGCGACAAAGAGCATACCCTAACTAAAATTGTAAAGGTGTCCAGTGGTTGCGACGTCGAATCGGCTGATACCATTGCCAAAGTTTACGAAACGATTATTACTGCCGGTGTGTATAGGGCTAGCTCCATAAAAGTGGCCGAGGCGGCTAAGGTTATTGAGAATACCCAGCGCGATATCAATATTGCATTTATGAATGAGCTTTCGCTCATATTCGATAAGCTACAGATTAACACCTATGAGGTACTGGAAGCTGCAGGTACCAAGTGGAATTTTCTCCGTTTTTTTCCGGGGCTGGTAGGTGGGCATTGCATTGGGGTAGATCCATACTATTTGGTTCACAAGGCCAAAGAGCTGGGAATCCATCCGCAAATTATTACTGCCGGGAGAAATATTAATGACTCCATGGGTAGTTATGTGGCCAAACAGGTGGTAAAAAAGCTTTTAGCCAACGATAAGCTTGTGAAAAAATCTAAGGTGCTCGTAATGGGTATTACCTTTAAAGAGAATGTAAGCGACATAAGGAACTCAAAGGTGGTGGACATAGTGAATGAGCTAAACACCTTTGGAATTCAGAATATTGATATTATTGATCCCTTTGCTGATACCATTGAGGTGGAGCATGAGTATGGTTTTACCTTGATTAAAGCGCCCAATGGGAAATATGATGCTATTATTGCAGCGGTTAACCATGCACCATATGTACAGCTGGATGCTGATTTTTTTGATCGTCATGCCGCTAAAAATTGCGTGTTTGTTGATGTTAAGGGTTCGTTTGTAAAGAATAAACCCAAAGGGGTTGATTACTGGAGCTTATAGATAATACTTTCGCTATGAAAATCCTTGTTACCGGAACTGCTGGCTTTATTGGTTTCCATTTGGCAAACCGTTTGGTACAACGAGGCGATGAGGTTATAGGCATCGACAGTATTAATGACTATTATGATGTAAACCTTAAGTATGCTCGACTTAAAGAGGCGGGAATAGCTACCGATAAGATAGAGTATGGCTACCGAATGGTGAGCAAAATACATCCCAACTACTCCTTCATACAGCTTAACCTAGAGGATAAGGAGGGATTGCGTCACCTTTTTGAGCGGTTTAAGCCTCAACGAGTTTGTAATTTGGCTGCTCAGGCAGGGGTGCGTTATAGCATGGAGAACCCCTCCGCCTACGTGCAAAGTAATTTGGTGGGCTTTTTAAACATCCTCGAAGCATGTAGAGCAAACCGTGTTGAGCATCTGGTGTATGCCAGTAGTTCCAGTGTATACGGGCTAAACCAAACCATGCCCTTTTCCACAAGCCACAATGTAGACCATCCCATTAGCCTATATGCGGCCAGCAAAAAGAGCAATGAGCTGATGGCTCATACCTATAGCCACCTCTTTAACCTACCTACTACCGGATTGCGCTTTTTTACGGTTTACGGTCCATGGGGCAGACCCGATATGGCCCTGTTTATTTTTACCAAAGCCATCCTTGAGGGAAAACCCATTGAGGTGTTCAACGGGGGGGATATGCAACGCGATTTTACCTATATCGATGATATTGTCGAAGGGGTAGTCCGGGTGTTGGATGATCCACCCAAAGGAGACCCCGAGTGGAGCGGGAAGAATCCCAATCCGGCTACAGCACCAAGCCCATATAGGCTTTATAATATTGGCAACAGCAGCCCTGTAAAACTTATGGATTTTGTGAGAACCATTGAAGAAGAGTTGGATACTAATGCGCAGATTGAGTATAGGCCGCTGCAGGCAGGTGATGTACCAGCCACATGGGCCGATGTGGAAGATTTGTGGGAGAAGCAAAATTTTAGACCACAAACGCCCATTAAAGAGGGTATAGGTAAATTTATAGCTTGGTATAAAAAGTTTTATGCCATTGAGAAATGACGGGTAAAACGGATGGCCTAAAAGGAAATGGGTACTGAATAGCACCTTCTATCATCTTTTTTTTATATCTTGTGTTGATTTCTAAGAGTAAGTGTGAGTATTGGATGTAACTTGTAGCGGATTGGTATAAGAGCAATAGCATACGGTAAAAAAAGGGCGAATGGGAATGGACCTCCATTTAAGTTCAGATCATCGGAATGATGAGTTTTATGCGTTTCGCTATAACACTCGTTTTGAGAAAGGTGACGTAGTATTAATACGCGTGGGTTCTGATTTGGAAATGGCTCGTTTCCAAGCTCGAAAAAGTTTTCCCGATGTGTTAAACGAGTATTGGTGGCTAAAGCCATCCGATGTAGCAACCCTAAGGGAGCTACCCATGCAAATTACCGATATTTACTATTACCATGGAGGAATCCCCATTGTTGTGTTGCTCTCGGCCAGTGGCATGCTGGTACGCAAAGCGCAAATCTTTTTGAGAAAAAAGGATGAAACTCCAAATAGGATAGAACCCGAAGCTACAAACCTTATTGAACAGGCAAATTCTACCCAGCTGGCAGCCCTTTTGACCCATCAGAATCTATTGATTAGAGTGCAGGCAGCAGCAGCTCTACAAGCTCAATTTCCTGAGTATACACCAACAACCCATTCAGATATTATTGCCTATGCAATATTGAGAGGTAATTATAATGAGCTGATTCCCATAGGTAAGGATGCTGTAGATGCGCTGCTAGAGCGTTTCTTTACCACATCCAATGCCAAGGAAATTGCGCGAATAGTAGACACTCTTATAGCCATAGGAGAACCAGCCCTCGGCAAATTGGATGACATGGTAGATGCGCTCTCACTAATGGCCAGCCCTTTTTACGCTAAACGTATCAGCTGGACCATAGCCCAGATAAATAAAGCGTTAGAGGGTTAGAATCAGGGGCAAGGAAAGGAACTTTTTTCTGCTCATATCAGAACAAATCATCAACATTTAGCTTTACTTTGCTCATTATTTTATCGCAAACCGTGCGTATATGAATATCATAATTGTTGGTGCAGGTGCGTTGGGTACCCATTTGGCCAAGATGCTGGCAATGGAGTATCACGATATTTTGGTAATTGACTCTGAAGCGCATAAATTGGAGCAGCTCACCGCTAATACCGACCTGCTTGTTTTGGAGGGTTCATGCACCTCATTGCCAATTTTAAAAGAGGCAAACGTAATAAAGGCCGACCTGTTTGTGGCGGTTACCAACGATGAGAATACCAACATACTTAGCGCAATGCTCGCTAAGCGGTTAGGCTCTAAAAAGGTGATAGCTCGAATTGACAACTACGATTACCTGTTGCCCAACAACAAAAAAATGTTCCAGAATATGGGCATTGATTCCCTTATCTATCCCGAAAGTTTGGCGGTTAGGGAGGTTATCTCTCTCTTGGGGCATACCGGTACTACCGAGTTTGTCGATTTTTCGGGTGGAAAACTTTCGCTTGCGGTAATACGTCTTGAAGAGGATGCTCCTGTTATCAATCTTACCTTAGAGGAAGTAGTTCATAGAGGTGAACCGCCCGAATTCAGGGCGGTAGCCATTACTCGCGAAGGAGAAACCATTATTCCACAAAGGGATGATCGTTTTAAAGTAAACGATTTAGTGTATGTGGTAACCAATCAACGAGGTGCTTCCCAAATGCAGGAGTATTCTGGTAAAAAGAATATTGCAATCCGCGATGTAATGATTGTTGGGGGAGGCAGGATTGGCACGAGAGTAGCCTTAGAGCTAGAGAAAGAGGCCAAGGTTAAAATTATTGAGCGGAATAAAGAGGAGTGCATACGGCTGGCCAATATCCTGAAAAACACCTTGGTGATCAATGCTGATGCTCGCGATACCGAAATGCTCATTCAGGAGGATCTGGGGAATATGGATGCTTTTATTGCCGTTACTGGTAGCTCCGAGACCAATATACTTACCAGCCTAGCGGCTAAACGAATGGGAGTAAAAAAGACCATTGCAGAGGTTGAAAATCTCGATTACATTTCCCTGTCGGAGAATATGGGCATTGATACGGTAATCAATAAGAAACTGATATCGGCGAGCCGTATTTTTAGGTATACCAAAAGCGCAGAGGTATCTGCTATCAGGTATTTAACCGGGAGTGATGCCGTAGTGTTGGAGTTTGTGGTAAAGCCAAACTCGCCTGCTACCAAAGGGAAGCTAAAGGATGTTTCATTCCCTAAAAATGCGATTATTGGTGGGGTAGTACGAGGTGATTCCGCTTTTATTGCAACTGGTTTGTCTGAAATTAAGGCTAACGACAGGGTGCTGGTCTTTGCGCTACCCTCAGTTGTGGCTAAGGTCGAAAAGTTTTTTAGCTAAAGGGTAAAGGGAAAGAAAAAGTGGGCAAGCTACTCACATCGCACCGCTACAACCATCTACCCTTGCTACCTTCCGATCCTGGGGGAGTTCGACAGGAGCTGGTCGTGTAAGACCTACCCACGGTGCAAAGGTAGTAACAACTTTGTAACTCTTCAAATTTTTAGGGGCTCTATCCCATTTTTCTCCTATATTTGTACAACTTATTAAATAGACGACATAATTATGAGCTTCGATTCTAAACTTTTCTTTAAAACCACTGCAACCTATGGCTTGGCATTAGGTGTTATAGTGGTTATCTACAATCTGTTACTCTATTTTCTCAATATTATGCCGGTGGGCATTACCAAGCCGTTAATCCTATCCGCTATTATTATTGCAATCTACTTCACAGGGATACTCATTTTTTCGAAGCGGACCCGAAATGAAGTGTTTGAAGGTGAGTTTAATTTTATCCAAGCTTGGCGTACGGGTATTGTAATCGGTTTTTTTGCGGCAATTATTACCTCAGCCTACAACTACCTGCTCAATGTAGTAATTGATCCCGAGTATATGGCACGTTACATTGGAGCGCAAGCGCAATACATGTCCCAGTATATGTATGAACAAGGGGTGCCGGACGATCAGATAGAAGCTCTCATTGAGAGTTTGGATGAAGCAGGGAAGACAACCATTACCTTTGGTACCTATATCAAAACCCTTTTGTTGAACACCTTGGGGTTTGGCGTGATTAGCCTTATTACAGCAGCTATACTGAAAAACAGGAAGAATAATCCGTTCGCGGAGTAGAATTTGCCGGTTATGGATATATCAGTTGTAATCCCATTATATAATGAAGAGGAATCGCTCCCTGAGCTAATTCAGTGGATTAAGCGGGTGATGGATGAGCATGGTTTCTCTTTCGAAACCATAATGGTTGACGATGGCAGCAACGATAGCAGTTGGAGGGTAATTGAGGAGCTGTCGGCGCAATATCCCTTTGTAAAAGGGATTAAGTTTCGAAGAAACTACGGTAAATCGGCGGCCCTACACGTTGGGTTCCAAGCAGCCCAAGGCGATGTGGTAATCACCATGGATGCGGATCTACAAGATAGCCCCGACGAGATACCCGAGCTCTATCGGATGATCAAAGAGGATCGGTTTGATTTGGTGTCGGGATGGAAAAAGAAGCGTCACGACCCGCTATTCACAAAGAAAATCCCGAGTAAACTCTATAATTGGACCGTAAGGCGCATTAGCGGCATTAAGCTGCACGACATGAATTGTGGGCTTAAGGCTTACCGGAAGGAGGTGGTTAAGAGCATTGAGATTTTTGGCGAGATGCATCGTTACATTCCGGTGCTTGCAAAGCAAGCAGGGTTTAAGCGGATTGGCGAAAAGGTGGTGATGCACCAAGAGCGGAAGTATGGGGTAACCAAGTTTGGCTTGGAACGGTTTATCAACGGATTCTTGGATCTCTTTACCGTGATGTTTGTTACCCGTTTTGGCAAAAAACCCATGCACCTATTTGGCACCTTGGGTACCCTAATGTTCCTTGCAGGGGGTATTATGAGTATTTGGATTGTGGTTGAAAAGGTTGTAGCACAGGTACGACATTTAGCCTATAGACCGGTAACCGATCAGCCACTGTTTTATATTGCCCTAGTTATGGCCATTATTGGGGTGCAGCTCTTTTTGGCCGGATTTTTAGGTGAGCTAGTATCCCGTAGCTCTGCTGACAGGAACCATTACCTTATCGAAAAGGAAATTGGGGCGCTATAGCCGATTAAAGAGTCCTTCTGTAAAGTTTTCGAATAACAATGGTTGACGATTGGCTAAGAACTTTCTTAGTCCAAACGTTTGCATTAATTAATTGCCTTTTGTTACCCTCATTAAACCAATCAACTCATTTATCAACTATATTGCATTGTTGTTTTCAAGTTTAATATAGGAGAAACGGATATGACAGATCAACTTAATGTTAAGGGAGTTATCGGTATTTTAACCGGTGGCGGTGATGTGCCTGGGCTTAATCCGGCCATTAGGGCGGTAACCGTACGTGCTATTCGCGAGGGATACAGAGTTGTGGGCATCCGAAGAGGGTGGGCCGGCTTGGTAGAGATTGTGAGAGATAGGGAGGCAAACAACAGCCATTGCTACGAGTGGCTTACCGAGGAAAGAGTGAATAAGGCTTTTAGAACGGGTGGTACATTTTTACACACTTCACGTACCAATCCATCTAGGGTATCGCAGGCAAATGTGCCCGATCACCTAAAGGATAAATACAAGAAAGAGGTAAACGACCTTACTCCCGAAGTGCTTAAAAATTTAAATTTTATTGGGATTGATTACCTGATACCCATTGGCGGAGATGATACCCTAAGCTACGGGGTGCGGTTATACCAAGAGGGTTGTAAGGTGATAGCCATTCCCAAAACTATGGATAATGATGTGGCGGGTACCGATTACTGTATCGGTTTTAGTACCTGTATTACACGTACCATTGCCATGACGGATATTCTGCGCACCTCAGCCGGATCGCATGAGCGCATTCTGGTGATGGAGGTGTTTGGTCGCTATGCGGGTTTTACCGCTATGCTACCCACTATGGCAGGTGTGGCCAACCGCTGTGTTATTCCCGAACATCAGTTCGATATTGAGCTGCTAACCCAGCTACTGGTAGAGGATAGGAATAGGAACCCTAGCCAGTATGCATCGGTAATGGTAAGCGAAGGAGCCATATTTAAGGGAATGGACAAAATGGTATTCTCCAATACGGAGTTGGATGCCTATGGGCATGCTAAGCTGGGGGGTATTGGCGAAATTGTATCTCAGCAAATTAAAGAGCTAACCCCCAAGTTTAACAATGGCAAGACCATAAATATTATTAACCAAAAGCTGGGATACCTAGTTCGTGGTGGCGATCCCGATGCCATTGATTCTATTGTACCCATGGCCTTTGGAAACTTGGCGTTAGACCTTATTCTTAAGGGTGTACATGGCAGATTGATAGTGCTTAAGAATGGCCGTTACGATAATATCCCTATTGATGTGGTGACTAGCCAAAAGAAATTGGTAAATGTTGAGAAGTACTATAATGTAGAACGATTGCGTCCATTCTATAAAAAGTTCGAAATGCTTCCGCTGTTTATTATGACCAGTGGCGAATAATGGAAGTGGGTAAATCCTAACATTCCACTATAGTCACTAAAATAGGACTGGCAGTAGAAACGTAGGTGGTTAGCCAAAGGCTGACCGCCTACGTTTTTTTTTGTATACTTGCTCAATAATTAAATCTTACACATTTTATTATTGACAATGGATAGTATAGAGCAATCGAAAGAGGCTGAGCGAAAGGAATATACTATGGAAATGGGAAGGGTAAATCTGGTTGCATTTATTCTGATAATTCCCATTACCGCACTTGTTTTAATCCCATTTGTACTGATTTGGGATTTCAATACTATACAGATTGGGAAAGAAGTTTTTAGAATTTATTTTCTGGCAATTCTTTTAAGTGGAATTGTTTTCCACGAATTGCTACACGGGATAACCTGGGCATATTTTGCGACATGCGGATGGGAATCCATAAAATTTGGGATTAACTGGAAATTTTTAACACCCTATTGCCACTGTAAAGAACCGCTGAAAGTGAAGCATTATAGGCTTGGGGCAGCAATGCCCCTCATTGTAATGGGCATTTTTCCTGTAATAATTGGGATGATCATTGGAAACGGAGTAGTCCTCTGGTTTGGCCTTTTCTTTATTTGGGCAGCCGGCGGAGATATGATAGGCATCTATATGTTAAGAAAATTGGATAGGGATAGCTGTGTTTTAGACCATCCCGATAAAATGGGCTTTATAGTAGAAGCGTAGAGCGAAATTCTCCAAAAGTTTAGTGTAAGCGTTAAAAGTTATTTTAGCAAATCGAATAGGTATGATAAATTAAGGTTTTGGTGTAAGCTATAGTTTATCAATTAAAAGTGCACAATATGTCGTACAAGACCATTGAAGAGATTTTTGCTCATAACGAGGAGTGGATCAAAGAGCAGCTGGAAGTTGATCCCGACTATTTTGTTAAGCTGTCTGAGAGGCAAATCCCCAGCTATCTTTTTATTTCCTGTTCCGATAGTCGCATCTCAACTGAAGCGTTAATGTTTTCCGAACCCGGTGATGTATTTATCCATCGGAATATAGGGAATGTGATTGCGGTTAGCGATCTAAACGTGCTGTCTGTTATTAATTATGCCATTGTGCACATTGGCGTTAAGCATATTATTGTGTGTGGGCACTATGGGTGTGGGGGTATAAAAACGGCAATTACAACAACAGATGTGGGTATTCTAAACCCTTGGCTTGGTTATATCCGAGATGTGTACCGTTTGCATAAGGATACGCTCAATGCCATTGAGTCAATAGACGAGAGAACGGATCGTTTGGTAGAGTTTAATGTGATAGAGCAGTGCATAAATCTGGTAAAAATCCGCGATGTTCAAAAGGCGCTTATCGATAAGAAGGTTCAAATTCATGGCTGGGTTTTCGATATGCGCAACGGGAAGCTGGTTGATTTAGAGTTTAACACCGCAAAAGTTGCAAAGGAGATTATTGATATCTACAATATTTCGTAGCAAGATTGAGCAGCGCATATAGCTGTACTATTACAAGGCTTATCAGCCTAACCCTTTAATTTTTTCCTCAATCTTAGCTGCAATGGTATGAAGCAGGTTTACGTCCTCGATGCCAATTTCGCCTAGGCGTTCCATTATCCTTCCGTGAGCCATATGCTTCTCACTAATATCAATAGAATTGAGCAATTGGCTAACCCTGCTTTTGAGAGCAAAAAAACCGTGATTTTCCGTCGCCTTTTGTTGTGGTTTCCTTGCGGATTGTGGAGCAATGCTTATAGCCAAAGGCGATAGGATATAGGCAAACAGCATTATCGCCTGCGAAAGGTTAAGTGAGGGATAAGGATTGGCAAGTGCTATGGCCGTTACCCGATCGCAAATGGCAATATGCTCATTGGACAGACCGGATTCTTCACCTCCAAACACCATAGCCAATGAGGTTATGGAACTCCCTTTATGTTCAATAAAGCTAATTAGCTCTGCACTGTCAATCACATTCTGTTTAACCCATCGTTCTTTGGCTGAGGTGGCCATGGAAAAATCTATGCCCTCAAGGGCATTGGGTAAGGTGTGATAAACCTTTGCATTGTGCAGGATATCATGCGAACCATGAGCCAGCATTAGGGCCTCAGTACTCAAGTAATCGCAAGGGTTTACCAATCTTAGCTGTGTAAATCCCATGGTTTTAATGGCACGAGCCGCCGCCCCCACATTGGCGGGAACGGCGGGCTCTACCAGTATAAAAATAATGTCCATTGCTCTATTGTAGCGCTGTAAGCGATTGGGCGGCGGCCGTTAGCGTAGGTTCAATGGAGAGCGGTTTGCCCACGGCTCCCTGCATCCATAGCTGAGGAATTATCTTACCCTGTTCAAAGGCGCGCTGAACCTCTTGAGCAAAATTTTTGCCGGCCATGTACTGTTCCAGCTGAAAGTCGATAAGATGTCCAATGGGATAAGCCGACAGGTATAGCGGATTGCTAATCATATGGCTGCATATGGCTAAAATGGGCTCATCGGTGCTGCCAAACACATCGGCATAATACTTATTCCAAACATCTGTTGCTATCTGAATAACCTGATTTTTTAGTTGCTCTTTATCTGCTTCCGGATTTTTATAAAGCCATTTCCAAACGTTTTGATCTACAAGCGAAACG
>CAZKPD010000011.1:9177-35208 GCA_964554585.1 uncultured Rikenellaceae bacterium | reverse complement strand
AGTATGGGAAGCCTATGGCACGAAAATGAAAAAGATTCTCAGCGCCTATCGCAATGGCGACCTTCCGTTTAACATTAGAGTGCATGACAATGGGCTGATTTGGGTTGATGAGAAGGCCATTCCCATGACCTGGATGAACGCATCCGTCAACGGCATACCAGTTACCCCAAGAGCAGGATATCAGGTGGAGACCAATGCCCTTTGGTACAACGCCATCAGGTTTACGCTAGAACTGGCTAAAGAGAATAACAACCATAAGTTTGTCAGCGAATGGGAGCCTTTTGCCCAGCTGGTGGCCAACTCTTTTAATCAAACATTCTGGTACGAACCCAAGCAATACCTGGCAGACTATGTTGACCAAGAGGGACAGAATATCTACGTTAGGCCCAACCAGCTATTTGCTGCATCGCTACCCTTTAGCCCCCTTACCAACGAAATGAAAAAAGGTGTACTGGATGTGATCTATAGGGAGCTGTTCACCCTTAAAGGGATCAGAACATTATCCCCAAAAAACATTCATTACATTGGATCATACGAGGGGAATGTGGCTGAGCGCGATAAGGCTTACTATCAAGGCTCTGCCTGGCCATGGCTGTTGGGTCACTTTGTGGAAGCCAACTATAAGCTACACGGAAAGTCATTCAACTCTTTAGCAGAGGATATACTGAATTCGTTTGCCGAAGAGATGCTGAGCCACGGGATTGGGAGTATAGCCGAAGTGTATGATGGTGATCCGCCTCAGCAACCCAATGGCTGCATATCTCAGGCATGGAGCGTGGCAGAGCTATTCCGAATTAAGAGAATGTATGAGGAACATCTAAAATAGTAACCAACCCTAAAAGCACGGCATGAGAGTATTAATGTTTGGCTGGGAATTTCCACCGCACATATCGGGAGGCTTAGGAACTGCATGCTTTGGCCTTACCCGAGGGTTAGCGCATCACAATGTAGAGGTACTGTTTGTAGTACCCAAAGCGTTTGGTGATGAGGACCAATCATCGGTAAGGCTGTTACCTGCAGAAAATGTTGATGTCTTTTCCATGTCAACTGAGGTTGAAAATTTATGGGAGAAGATCAGCTACCTAGAGGTGGATTCAAACCTGATCCCCTACGTGGGTCCCGAAGAGTTTGAAAGGCTTATCACCGAATTGGAGAGCTCTACCCTGGAGCATACCTCCGCCACTAGCCGCCGATTTCGCTTTACCGGGAAATACGGCAAAGATTTGCTAAAAGAGGTGTCGCGCTATGCCATGGTGGCGGCAAGTATTGCCTCCCGCGAGCAGTTCGACATCATCCATGCACACGACTGGTTAACCTATCTGGCCGGAATCACTGCAAAATTGGTTTCGGGCAAACCGCTTGTGGTACATATGCACGCCACCGAGTTCGACCGAAGCGGCGAGAATGTGAACCAATCGGTATATGATATTGAACGGCAAGGGTTGCATATGGCCGACAAGGTAGTGGCAGTAAGCCATCTAACCCGAAACATCATTATTAACCGTTACGGTGTTGACCCCGACAAGGTGGTGGTGGTTCACAACGCAGTGGACTTTTCGGGGCATGGGGATGCGCCCCTTGGCCAAAAAATGGTCCCCGAAAAGATTGTTACCTTCCTAGGTCGTATCACCTTTCAAAAAGGGCCCGACTACTTTGTAGAAGCCGCCAAAAAGGTGTTAAAACACCACTCAAACGTACGCTTTGTAATGGCCGGCAGCGGAGATATGATGAACCGAATGATTAAACGCGTGGCCCAGCTTAGGATAGCCGACAAATTCCATTTTACCGGTTTTTTAAAGGATAATGATGTGCACTCCATGTTTGCACAAAGTGATGTTTATGTGATGCCCTCGGTATCGGAGCCGTTTGGCATAAGCCCGCTGGAAGCCATGCAGAGCAATGTTCCGGTTATCATCTCTAAGCAATCGGGGGTATCCGAAGTGCTGAAGCATGCCCTAAAAGTGGACTTTTGGGATGTGGATGCCATGGCCGATGCCATAAACGGTCTTTTAAACTACGATGCGCTATCCAACTATTTTAAGCAGCACGGACAAATTGAGGTGAACAACCTAAAATGGGATAACGCGGCATACACCCTGAAAGAGGTGTACAAAACGCTAATTAAACCTTAGCCACAACACATTAGTAAGAGAATAAATAAAAATAAAATACGATGAAAACAATCTGCTTCTATTTTCAAGTTCACCAGCCCTACAGGCTGCGCCCCTACCGGTTTTTCGATATCGGAAGGAATCACCACTACTTTGATGAGTTTTCGAACCACTCCATAATGCGGAAAGTAGCCGAAAAATGCTATCTCCCCACCAACTACCTTATGCTTGAGCTGATCCAGAAGTATGGGAACCGTTTTAGAATCTCCTACTCCCTTTCGGGAACAGCCATTGACCAGTTTGAGCAGTACGCTCCCGATGTGCTAGAGTCGTTTAAGCGCCTTGCCGAAACGGGGTCGGTAGAGTTTTTGGCCGAGACCTATGGGCACTCGCTGTCGGCACTCAAATGCCCCGAAGAGTTTGTTGCCCAAGTAGCGGCTCAAACCGCCAAGATTGAAAAGCATTTTGGCCAAAAACCAACCACCTTTAGGAACACGGAGCTGATCTACTCCGACGAGATTGGGGCCATGGTTGCCGATATGGGCTATAAGGTGATGCTGACGGAAGGTGCAAAACATATAATGGGATGGAAAAGCCCCAACTACCTATACACCAACGCCATTAATCCCAAGCTTAAGCTGCTGCTCAAAAACTTTCAGCTGAGCGACGATATTGCCTTCCGTTTCTCCAACAGGGGATGGGAGGAGTGGCCACTTACAGCCGAAAAGTATGCCCACTGGTTAAACCAAATCGACCATAAGGAAGAAATGGTTAATCTGTTTATGGACTATGAGACCTTTGGCGAGCACCAATGGGCCGAAACCGGGATTTTTGACTTCATGAGGGAGCTGCCCAACCAGGTGTTTAGCAAAACAAACTTTGAGTTTTTGACCCCCGGCGAAGCCGCACAAAAGCACCAACCCGTGGGGCCACTGCATGTGCCATATCCCATTAGCTGGGCCGATGAGGAGCGTGACCTTACCGCATGGTTGGGCAATGAGCTGCAGGACGATGCTTTCGATAAGCTATACGCACTAATCAACCAAGTTAAGTTAATTGATGACGCTGATATCCAGCGTGATTGGAAATACCTGCAAACCAGCGACCACTTTTACTACATGTGTACCAAGTGGTTTAGCGATGGTGACGTACACAAGTATTTCAACCCTTACGACTCTCCCTACGACGCATTTATCAACTTTATGAATGTGTATAGCGATTTTAAGCAGAGGGTAGACAGCCATACAAAACATATGGATCAAGCTAAGAATTTGGAACCCGAGCAGCTGGAGGCAGTGATAGCGGAGTATGAGCAAAAGCTAAAAGAGTTGAAAAGTCTGAAGCAGAAGCGAAAATAAATTTATTCTTAAAACATCAAAAACCTAACTTCTTTACACTGCAACACTAAGGTTTTTATAAAACAATAGCTATGAGCGAAAAGATATTACGTCCGGACTACCTTTTTGAGGTGAGTTGGGAAGTGTGCAATAAGGTGGGAGGAATTCATACCGTAATTTCTACCAAAGCACTAACTCTGGTTAAAGAGTATAAAAACAATCTTATACTTATAGGGCCCGATGTGTGGCGTGAAACGGATACCAACCCCGAATTTATCGAAGACCCACAGCTATACGCTTCGTGGCGAAATCAAATTGCCGAAGAGGGAATTAGGGTGCGGATTGGCCGCTGGAACATCGAAGGGAAACCCATTGCCATCATCGTAGATTACACCCCATTTTTTGCCCAAAAGGATGAGATTTTTAAGGAGTTTTGGGAGGAGTTTAGTCTGGATTCCATTACTGGACAATGGGATTACGTTGAACCCGCACTGTTTGGATACGCCACAGGCAAGGTGATAGAGAGTTTTACCCGTTTTCAGCTTACCCCTCGGCACAGAATTTCCGCACAGTTTCACGAGTGGATGACC
Source organism: uncultured Rikenellaceae bacterium (assembly GCA_964554585.1). GTDB lineage: Bacteria > Bacteroidota > Bacteroidia > Bacteroidales > Tenuifilaceae > Perlabentimonas. Next base: position 31,170 of record CAZKPD010000011.1, on the reverse strand, counting down.
GGAATGGGACTTCTTTATCTAAAGAAACACGCACCTCAGGTGGGCACTATCTTTACTACCCATGCAACCGTTGTGGGTCGAAGCATTGCCGGAAACAATATCCCGCTTTACAGCAATTTGGAAAAATACAATGCAGAGCAAAAGGCCAATGAGCTGAATATTGTATCTAAACACTCGTTGGAAAAACTGGCTGCCAACCAGGCGGACTGCTTTACTACGGTGAGCGAAATAACCGCCAAAGAGTGTAAGCAGTTTCTCGAAAAAGAGGTTGACATCGTTACCCCCAATGGCTTTGACAACAGCATTGTACCCACGGGGGATGAGCTGCAGCTTCGGAAAATAGAGGCCAAGGTGAAGTTTTACGAAGTGGCCGAAGCTCTGCTGGCATACGATGTGGCAAAAGACGCTATGATTGTGGGAATTAGCGGCAGGTATGAGCTAAAAAATAAGGGACTGGATGTGTTTATCGACTCCATGGCCGAGCTTAACCAGTGCCCAAACCTTAAACATGAGGTGCTTGCCTTTATCCTCATTCCCGCCTCGCACCATGGCCCTCGCAAGGATGTGTTTAAAAATCTTCAGGAAAAGGATACGGAAAAAATTGTAGTGCTGGACAATAAGCACATTACTCACTACCTTAACTACCCCGATACCGATCCAATCCTTAACCGCATCTCCTCCGCCGGCTTAAATAATTCGGAAAAGGATAAGGTTAAAATATTCTTTGTGCCCTGTTACCTCAATGGCGATGACGGTATTTTTAATCTGCCCTATTGGGACCTGCTGATAGGCATGGATATTTCCATATTCCCATCATACTATGAGCCCTGGGGATACACCCCGCTGGAAAGCCTTGCATTCCATGTGCCAACCGTTACCACAACCCTTGCAGGTTTCGGCCTTTGGGTAAAACATGAGTACCCCAACGGGCATCCGGGAATTGATGTTATTGAAAGAACCGAGGACAATCACCAGGAGGTTGCCCAAAAGATTGGATCCATCCTTTGTGAATTTGGCGCCCTATCCGTCGATCAAAGGAATAACGTTAGAAAGAATGCCGAAGAGCTGTCGAGGATAGCCCTTTGGAAAAACCTCATTGGACATTACAAGCAGGCATACAACATCTCCCTCCAAAAGGTTGAAGAGCGCACCCAGCGGTATATGGATGTGGAGCGAAGGGAGAAATTGCCCACCATTGAGCGGAAGTACCAAAGCCCTCGCCCCAACTGGTCTAGGTTGCTTATCCAGAAGAGTATTCCCGAAAAGCTTACAGCTCTCGACGAACTGTCGAAAAACCTTTGGTGGTGCTGGAATCCCGATGCCATTGAGCTGTTTCAGTCCATTGACAGTAAGCTGTGGGACAGCTGCGAGCAGAACCCCATCCGCTTTTTGGACAGGATTTCTCTAAAGAAGTTCCAAGAGTTGGAAAAGAATGAGGATTTTCTTAAAAGGTTGGATAAGGTTTATCAGCATTTTACCCAATACATGAAACAAAAGAGCGGTCGAAAAGGGATTAGAACTGCCTATTTCAGTATGGAATTTGGTCTGCACACCAGCCTTAAGCTCTACTCGGGCGGGTTAGGCGTACTGGCCGGCGACTACCTAAAGGAGGCGTCGGACAGGAATATTCCGCTGGTTGGGGTTGGCCTGTTCTACCGCTACGGCTATTTTACCCAACAGCTCTCGTCCACCGGACAGCAGATTGCCACCTACGATCAGCAAAACTTTACCCAAACCCAAGCCAAACCGGTTCGCCATGTGAACGGTAAATGGAAAACCATATCCATAGCGCTGCCCGGGCGTAATGTCCATGCCCGCATTTGGCGGGTTGATGTGGGCCGCACAGAGCTCTACCTGCTGGATACCGATTTTGAGGATAACCAACAACAAGACAGAGCCATAACCCACCATCTGTATGGGGGCGACTGGGAAACCCGGTTTAAGCAGGAGATGGTATTGGGAATTGGGGGCGTGAGAGCGCTGGATGAGATAGGTTTAGAGTTTGACGTGTATCACCTAAACGAAGGGCATGCCGCCTTTGCCGGACTAGAACGGCTACGCTTGTCCATGCAGGAGGAAAAATACTCGTTCGAAGAGGCGTTGGAACTGGTACGCTCCAGCAGCCTGTTCACCACACACACCCCAGTGCCTGCAGGGCACGATGCATTCCCCGAGGATATGATTCGTACTTACATGTCGCATTACCCCAGCCGACTGGGCATCTCGTGGGAATATTTTATGAACCTTGGGAAGTATAATCCGGAAGATTTGACCGAACGCTTCTCCATGAGCATATTGGCCACTAACCTGTCGCAAGAGGTGAACGGGGTAAGCAAGCTGCATGGCAAGGTGAGCCAACAGATATTAGCCAACCTATGGCCCGGATACTTCTCCAGCGAGCTGCACATTAGCTATGTGACCAACGGTGTACACTACCCCACATGGGCTTCGCCACTCATCAGGGAGCTGTTGGAAGAGACCCACAACGGCCATGCCTTTAACGGCAAACCCAACTGGGATCACATCTACTCCATACCCGACCATAAGCTGTGGAATGTAAGGAATACCAACCGGAAAAACCTGATTGACTACATCCTTACCCGACTGATTAACCCGGAGAACATTAAGTACGATAACCCACGACAGGTGGTCGGAATTCAGGAAAAGCTGCGCGATGATGTGCTGACCATTGGTTTTGCCCGTCGTTTTGCCACCTACAAACGGGCTCACCTCATTATTCGCGACCTGGAAAGGTTAAGCGAAATTGTGAATAATGAGGGTAGACCTGTACAATTTATTTTTGCCGGTAAGGCTCACCCCAACGATAAGCCCGGACAGGATCTGATCCGCAAAATTATTGAGGTAAGCAAACGACCCGAGTTCATTGGTAAAGTGCTGTTCCTACAAAACTACGATATGGAGCTGGCCCGCAAAATGGTACAAGGTGTTGATATTTGGCTCAATACCCCCACCCGCCCCCTTGAGGCATCGGGAACCAGCGGCATGAAAGCGGTGATGAACGGAGCCATGCACTTTAGCGTTTTGGACGGTTGGTGGGTCGAAGGCTATCAGCCCAAAGCGGGCTGGGCACTGCCCGAAGAGCGAACCTATATGCAACAAGATTTTCAGGATGAGCTGGATGCGGAGATGATCTACACCATTATCGAAAATGAGATTGTTCCCGCTTTCTATGATCGAAACAAGGATGATGTTCCCACCGAGTGGGTTGGATTTATTAAGAACTCCATCGCAAAGGTAGCATCCATGTTTACCACCACTCGGATGATGGAAGATTACGAGGATCGGTTTTACAACAAGCTATACCTCCGTCACAACAGGATTAAGCAGAACGACTCCGAGCTTATCCACACCCTAGCCGAATGGAAACGGAAAGTTTCCAGAAACTGGGAAGGGCTTGAGATTATTACCGCAGATCAGCTTGACACTGCGCTACATGAGATTGTGATAGGCAAAGAGTACAGCTCCGAGGTGGTTCTCGATGTGGGAAACCTCTCGCCCAATGAGATTGGCGTGGAGCTGGTAATTGCCGAACTCATTGAGAATGGGGATGCCCACATTAGGCATACCCAGCCCTACGATCTGGAGCATGTGGAGGGCAGTCGTGCAACCTACAAGCTCTCGTTTATCCCAAGCGAACCCGGAGTTTACGAATCGGGTATTCGGATTTTCCCAAAACATACTGAGCTACCCCATCGAATGGATTGCAAGCTGGTTCGCTGGGTATAACCCCTATTTTTTACATATTATGACCAAAGAAGCTGAGAGTCTCAGCTTCTTTTTTTATTTTAGTGCGCTTTATTCGCCCACTTATGCAAATCTACAGAAACATAGATAAGGTAAAATCCTCTCGATCAGCCATCACCATCGGTTTTTTTGATGGGGTGCATATAGGTCATCGGAAAATACTTCAAATCCTAAAAGAGCAAGCCCACCAAGACCAAAGCCAAAGCATGGTAGTTACCTTTTGGCCCCACCCCCGCCTAGTGCTCAACCATGAGATGAATGAGGTGAAGCTACTCATGTCGCTAGACGAAAAGATTGATATCCTTTCGCAAATGGGTATCGACTCCCTGCTCATAATGGATTTTACCCGTGAGCTGGCTCAGGTAAGAGCCTACAACTTTTTGGAGGATAATCTGGTAAAGAAGCTGAAAGCATCCAGCATTGTGGTGGGCTACAACCACGCCTTTGGCTACAGGGGCAAGGGCAACTACAACCTTATCGAAGCCCATCAGAACACATTTGGTTACCAAGCCGTAAGGGTTGACCCCATTGAGGTAGGCAGCACACAGGTAAGCTCTACCCAAATTCGCAATGCCCTAACCCAAGGCGATTTAAAGTTAGCCAACGCCATGCTTGGACAGCCCTACTTTATCACCGGAACCATTGAAGGAGGGGAACAGATAGGACGTGCCATAGGATATCCCACCGCCAACATTAAGACGGATGAGCCCCACAAGCTAATCCCGCTCATTGGGGTATATGCCGTTTGGGTGGAGTACAAAGGGATTCGCTATCCCTCCATGCTCAATATCGGAATTAGGCCAACGGTGGGCGATAAGCTAAACCTAACGGTCGAAGCGCATATTATCGGGTTTAACCAAGATATATACAACGAGCAGATCACCGTTCATTTTGTGGAGCGCATTAGGGACGAAATAAAGTTCCCATCGCTGGATGCACTAAAGGCAGAGCTGGCATTGGATAGGGAGAGAACCATAAATATTCTGCAACCCAAGTAAGCCACTATCTTGACCTTACAGCTTTTTACACTACCTTTGTAGCCCTTAAATGGAACTTGGCTTGAGCAGTTCATATAGAGCGAAAACGTTATCAATCAACATATAACCCATACCATGAAAAATGTACTAGTTGAATCGCTACCCTATAAAGTAAAAGATATCACCCTTGCCGATTGGGGCCGAAAAGAGATTGCCATTGCCGAAAAGGAGATGCCGGGATTAATGGCACTTCGCAAAAAGTATGGCAATCAAAAGCCCCTAAAAGGGGCTAGGGTATCCGGGTCGCTCCATATGACCATTCAAACGGCGGTGCTTATTGAAACCCTAGTTGAGCTAGGTGCCGATGTGCGTTGGGCAAGCTGCAATATTTTCTCCACCCAAGACCATGCGGCAGCAGCCATTGCACAAGCAGGTATTCCCGTTTTTGCGTGGAAAGGTGAAACCCTTGAAGAGTACTGGTGGTGCACCGCACAAGCCCTGTCGTTTCCCAACGACAAAGGCCCCAACCTTATTGTGGACGATGGGGGTGATGCTACCCTGCTGATCCACCTGGGTTATAGAGCCGAAAATGATCCCTCTATCCTGAACAAAGAGCCCGAAAACGCCGAAGAACACGAAATTTTAAGCCTGCTGAAAGGGATAATGGCCACCGACAACCAAAAATGGCACAAGCTGGCCAAAGAGTGGAAAGGGGTATCGGAAGAGACCACCACCGGAGTACACCGCCTGTACCAGATGCAGGAGCGTGGCAAGCTGCTGGTTCCGGCCATCAATGTGAACGACTCGGTAACCAAAAGCAAGTTCGACAACCTTTACGGCTGCCGCGAATCGCTAGCCGACGGCATTAAGCGCGCCACCGATGTGATGATTGCCGGCAAGGTGGTGGTAGTACTGGGCTACGGTGATGTGGGTAAAGGCTGCGCCATGAGCATGCGCTCATACGGTGCACGGGTTATTGTTACCGAGATTGACCCCATTTGCGCCCTACAGGCCTCCATGGAAGGGTTTGAGGTAAAAACCATAGAGGATGCCCTACCCGAAGGCAACATCTACGTTACCGCCACCGGCAACCGCGATGTGATTACCCTTGACCATCTGCTGGCCATGAAAGATCAGGCCATTGTGTGCAATATTGGGCACTTCGACAATGAGATACAGGTGGACAGGCTCAACAAAGCCCCCAAGGTTAAAAAGCAGACGGTTAAACCGCAGGTTGATCAGTACTTTATAGAGGATAATCGCTCCATCTTTATCCTTGCCGAAGGCCGTTTGGTAAACTTGGGCTGCGCCACCGGTCACCCCAGCTTTGTGATGAGCAACAGCTTTACCAACCAAACGCTGGCACAGATTGAGCTTTGGCTCAATAACTTTGAGGTGGATGTGTACCGACTGCCCAAGCAGCTGGATGAGGAGGTAGCCCGACTGCACCTTGACCAGCTGGGCGTTAAGCTCACCAAGCTTACCTCCCAACAGGCCGACTACATTGGGGTGAAGGTCGAAGGCCCATACAAACCAGAGCATTACAGATATTAAATCCGGTAAACGGCAAAATTTGGGTTGCGCATCAGCTGTGCAACCCTATTTTTTTAAAGGATGGAAAACATAAGAGAAGAGATAGCCAAAGCGGTAGAAATCCTTAACCGAGGGGGCATAATCCTTTACCCCACCGACACCGTTTGGGGTATTGGTTGCGATGCAACCAACCCGGAGGCTGTAAGCAAAATCCATCGGCTCAAGGGGAGCGCCGACAGCAAAAGCATGCTGGTACTGGTTGACCACGACAATACGCTGGCGCGCTACGTGGCGGAGGTTCCCCCCATGGCATGGGACCTGATTGACCTCTCCACCAAACCGCTCACCATTATTTACCCCAACGCCAAGGGTTTGGCGCGCAACCTTATTGCTGCCGACGGCAGCATAGGCATTCGCATTACCCGTCATCCTTTCAGCCAACGGCTGATTCAAGCCTTAAAAAAACCAGTTGTCTCCACCTCGGCCAACCTGTCGGGCCAAAAGGCACCCGCCCATTTTCACCAAATAGACCCCGCCATTATCCAAGGGGTCGACTACGCCATTGCTGAGGAATTTGAGGAGGGAGCCAGCTTTTCCCCCTCAGGCATTATCAAGTTGGGGATGGGTGGCGAAATAAAAATTATAAGAGAGTAATCGCTATGCAGTTCTTCCACAAAACTCCCATTCAGATTCGCTTTAGCGATATTGACCTCCTAAGGCACGTTACTAACTCCATGTACCAGCAATACTTCGATTTGGGCCGATTGCACTATTTTGTCGATGTACTCCAAGAGGTGTTCGACTGGCAAAGCGAGGCGCTTATACTGGTAAGCGTTAGCACCGATTTTATGTCGCAAACCAGAATGCACGAGCAGCTAGAGGTGCACACCAAGGTGGTAAAGCTGGGCAATAAGAGCCTAGAGATGCAGCAGCAGGTTTACAACCTCACCACCAACAGTGTGGCTGCCCAATGCAAATCGGTAATGGTGGGCTACCACGTGCAAAAGGACATAAGCATACCCCTACTCCCCCGATGGAGAGAGCACTTTACCCAATACGAAAAGGATATGGATTTTGGGCTACAAATTGGTTAGCCCTTGGGGAAGTTCCACCAGAAGCGTTTTGGTCTTCTCGTTAAACTCCACAATAAAATCAGTAGATGCAGGGATAAGCAGCTCTTGCTCCTGCTGATTTGTTACCACAAACAGGAGGTTACCCGAGTAGTCTTGCAGCTCCACAATCTCGCCCAACAGCCTACCCTGCTTGCTAAGCATGGTATAGCCCACAAAATCGTCAAGGTAGAGCTCATCCTCCTCATCCTGCGCATGGCTGCCCTCCACCAGCACCTTGGTGCCCATAAGCGTTAAGGCCATTTCGGGGGTATCCACCTCATCCAGCTTAACAATGGAAACGCCGTGCCCCTTGCCCCGCATGGAGGTAACCCGAAAAGGAATGGGTATCCCCTCCAAACGAAGGAATACCCATTCAACAGAAATTTCTAAAGGATCAAAAGTATCTGCCCACCCAACCTGAACCTCACCATTTACTCCATGGGTCCGTTGAATTTCTCCAACCTCAACCAGGTGAGCATTACGCATAGATCGATTCTTTACTCTTGGGTAGCTTCCGGCTCTTCGGCAGCTTCTTCAGCAACTTCCTCTGCAGTCTCTTGGGCTGCTTTGGCCTCCTCTTTGGCTTGTGCAGCCAATTTAGCGGCAATCTCTTGAGCACGTGCCTCACGAACCTTAGCTTCCGCCTCAATTCGTTTGGTCATTTCGTCCTTCTCGCCTTTGGCAAGACGGTCTTTTTTGGACTGAACCTTAGCCTCTTTCTCCTTGAGCCACACCTGGAATTTCTCCTCGGCTTGCTCTTGGGTCAAAGCACCTTTTTTCACTCCTTCTAACAGGTGTTTCTTCATCATCACACCCTTGTACGATAGGATAGCCCTAGCGGTATCGGTAGGTTGAGCGCCCTTTTGCAGCCAATCCAATGCCCTATCGAAGTTTAGATCGATAGTAGCAGGATCTGTTGTCGGATTGTATGAACCAATCCGTTCAATGTTTCTGCCATCCCGTGGCGCCCTGCTATCTGCCACCACAATGTGGTAGAAAGGTAATCTCTTCCTTCCGTGGCGGCTAAGTCTGATTTTAACAGGCATACTTAAAACGCTTTAATTAGTGAAACCTACTTTTTTTATTTGCTCGGCAAAGGTATTCTTTTTTATTTACTATCAGCATTTTTTACCCATTTAATTCACTTAAAAAACGGAGGTTAGCTAAATCAGCCTCTTGTGAACAACTATTGCAAAAAGGGTAAAGGGTAACTATGGGATACTTTTTATATTTGTTAGAAGCAAACACGTTCTGACTAGAACTAGACAAATTTGCCCCGTTCGGCTGAGGCTCCATATAACTAAAACAGCAAGCCCTCTCACCCTTTAGGGCAGGGGCAAGAGAGGGCGAGCTTATTTGGGAGAACAACCCCCGCTGAACAGGGTTATTGCAGAAGATAATTGTGTAGTTCAGAGATTTAAACTTATTTTTCTATGTTTTCTCGCTTAACCCTGCCCTAAAGGGCAGCGAGAAAACATAATCTTCTTTAATATTTTACATTGCCCTCTCACCCTTTAGGGCAGGGGCAAGAGAGGGCGAGCTTATTTGGAAGTTCAACCACCGCCAAACGGAGAATAGCTAAAAACAGGTCTCCTCCTATTTACATCTCAACCCATTCACCCAGCTCCTTCCACTTATCTGCCTTTAGGTAGGCTGTAAAAATTGACTTCACCTCGTCAATGGTAAAAAGGGTAGGTGATTCAAACATCTTCTCTTTCTCCTTATACTGAACGATAAAGGCATCGTCTGCCACAGCAGCTTGTATAAATCCATCCTTCCCGTTGAGGATTAAAAAGAAATTATCGTCATCCAGCTCGTCAATGGAAGTGTTTAGCAGATCTACTGTTGGATTATCGTGCATTACTCCCAGCGCATTCTCAGTAGAGAATTGGAACGAGTCCTTTACTTTCGCCTCTTTTTTATCTGTGTGAGAGCCACAGGAGACAAGGATAAAAAGGGATAGAAAAATAGCAATCGGAGTTTTCATGGCTAAACGGGTTTAGGTTATTGGAATAGTATAATTATTTTACTCCTATTACAAAGCAACCATAATTGCCTGATTTATACAAATAAATACCTGAAATTGTGATGTAATTCGTATGGCCTGTACAGTCAGATTTTGCATCTCCTAACTCCACTGAAGCTCCGTATAACTAAAACAGCAAGCCCTCTCACCCTTTAGGGTACGGGCAAGAGAGGGCGAGCTTATTTGGAAGTACAACCACCGCCAAACGAAGTTGCTGCAAAAGGTATTTGTATAATTCGAAGATTTAAACTTATTTTTCTATGTTTTCTCGCTTAACCCTGCCCTAAAGGGCAGCGAGAAAACGTAATCTTCCTTATTATTTTACTTCGTCTCTCACATTTAGAATAGGAATAAGAGAGGGTAGGGTTTTCAGGTATACCCCTTGTTCCACTGAAGCTCCGTATAACTAAAACAGAAAGCCCTCTCTCCCTTTAGGGCAGGGGCAAGAGAGGGCGAGCTTATTTGGAAGTACAACCCACCTCCCGTTCGGCCGAAGCTCCGGCCTTAGTTGTTATATCTTCCTTGGTTTCACCAAGGGAGCAGTTTCTGATAAAATTTAATCAAAAACACCAATTCACTGCATATTTGCAGAGAATAGATAGTAACAAGTTTAAAAATCTAGGCAGATGTTTGTTGTCAAAAAAAAGGATTGCCTTATACGTAACCCATAATTCAATGGCGAAATGGTAAATTATACATTTATGGTTTGAATTCGGCGTTACCTATTTTTCGTGTACAAAATAACTAATAATTTTAGCCTCCTCAAGAGCGCTTTGCTAGTAAAATTTATATAATTCCTTATAGTGATGAAAAAGATATGGTTAAGCTATTTTTTGCTCGTACTTTTGGTTTGGGGATGCAGCAAGGATCCCATCAACCCGCCAGATTATCCCACCGACACCAAAGAATGGTTTAGGCCGGTGCCTACGGCTGTACGGCAGGTGTATGTTGCGCCTCAAGGGCAAGGCAATGGCGTCTCGCCCGACAAACCCACCAATCTGGTTGCAGCCATAGCCAGCTCGCAGCCCGGCGATCATATTTGGCTTATGCAGGGTGAGTATGCGGGCTCCTTCGACCTAACTGGCGATGGAACGCCACAGGATCCCATTATTTTCCGCAATTACCAAGGACAAAGAGCCACGGTGATTGGCGGCCTGCACATTAAAGGAAGGCATAATTGGGTGTGGGGGCTTGAGATGACCGACCCACAGGGCTTAACTCTTGACCTAGAAACAGGATCGACCATTTTTATTAACGCTGAGGGAACTGTACTTATTAACAACGTGCTCCATCCCGAAGGGTACACTATGGGAATAGCCGCTTGGGATTACCCCGATCATCTAATCTATGGCAATATCATATATCGTGGCCATCATAATATTTATACACAGAACGATGATAACCGAGGGCTGAAATGGTTTGTGAATAATATGAGCATTGATGCCAGCAGGAATGCCGAGAACAACAATGGGCCCTACGAGTTCCATGCCTACGCCGAGGGCGGCCAGCTGAGCGGTTTCCGTCTGAAAGGTAACGTGTTTGCCAATAGCACCATTTCTGGGCGCACCGTAGAAGGAACCATGCTTATGGGTGGAAAGAATAATACGCCTAACAAGAATATTGTACTTGAGGATAACTGGTTTTACAATTGCGATATGATGGTAGGCTATAGGCGCCCGGTGCAAAGCATAGTGAAGGGGAACTATGTGGTGGATGCCCAGTTTATTTACGAAAAAATATGGGGCGATGGCGAGGAGCGCTTCCCTAATATCCCTCCTATTATTGTGCAGGATAATAGTTTTATTTGGCACCGTATGGAGGATCCGCATGTGCGACTGCACACCTCGGCCTATAAAAAGGACCCACTCACAGGCGAATTTGAGCGTATTGATGGAGAGCTACCGCTACGCCCTATTGATATGTGGGATAGGAACACCTATTCGCCCTCTTTTATAGGCGAATTACGCGCAGGTGGCGTTGATCTGGGGCACAATATCACCTCATTGGAACAATGGCGCCACTACACAGCTTTGGCAGGGAACCTATTTGATAAAAATTCCAAAGAGATGCCTTTGCCCACTGCTCCCAAAGTGGTAGTACAACCCAATCACTATGAGGAGGGACGTGCACATGTGATAGTGTATAACTTTACCCGCGATGGGTTCGTGCAGGTTGACCTGTCGGGTGCGGTAAAAAACGGCACTCGTATTGAGATTCATCGGTACGACGATATGTATGGCACCCCAGTTTACTCTGGCACCTATTCAGGTGGAAGCGTAACCCTGCCAGTGCCGAACGGGTCAAGCGATATCATATTCTCAGCCTATGTGGTGAGGAGCGTATCCTAAGCGGAACGCTGTTAATATCTCCTCGCCTCAGAAGAGACGAGAACCTCAGTTGTTATATACTCCTTGGTTTCACCAAGGAGATAATGCGGAAGGTACAACCACAGCCAAACGAAGTTGCTGCAAAAAGTATTTGTATAATTCGAAGATTTAAACTTATTTTTCTATGTTTTCTCGCTTAACCCTGCCCTAAAGGGCAGCGAGAAAACATAATCTTCTTTAATATTTTACATTGCCCTCTCACCCTTTAGGGTAGGGGAAGAGAGGGCGAGCTTATTTGGAAGTACAACCCACCTCAGAACAGAGTTGTTACAGAAGATGTTTGTGTAGTTCTAAGGTTAAAAGCTGTTTTTCTATGTTTTCTCGCTTAACCCTGCCCTAAAGGGCAGCGAGAAAACATAATTTCCCTTATTATTTTACCCCGCCTCTCACATTTAGAATAGGGGTAATAGAGGGTCAAAAAAACAAAATAATTGTTTAGTTTTCTTACCTTTAAGAAAAACTTCTCTTTTTGAAGAAAGATACTAGTCAACATAACGAGGGGATGCATAGAGGTGCTCCTATTAGTTCTTTTAAAAAAGCAAAAGCTTTAAGGGAGAACATGACTCATGCAGAACTGAAACTTTGGGAAGCTCTTAAAGGGAATAAATTAGGTGTTAAATTTCGTAGACAGCATCCTGTGTTAATTTATATTGTAGATTTTTATTGTCACCAAAAGAAATTAGTTGTAGAGGTAGATGGGGAATATCATGATAAAGAAGAACAGATAATAAAAGATGCTGAAAGGACTGCAGACTTACTGGAGATTGGTTTACAGGTTATTCGCTTTACTAATGATGAAGTGCTAAACAATTTAGAAGCTGTATTACTGATAATTAAAGATCATATAAAATGATTTCATTTAGCCCTCTCACCCTTTAGGGTACGGGTCAGAGAGGGCGGGTTTATTAGGCAAAACCTGTTTCAGCAAGTTTTGTATGCAGAATGGTTTGTATCAAGACAAAAAAGTGAATGGGGTTTGGGGCAAAGCCCCAATAAACAGTAAGCCACCGTCCAACTAAGGCTCTCCCTCTGTCGTACTATTTCCCTTGGTTTCACCAAGGAGACAATGCGGGAGGTTCAACCGCTGCCAAACGGAGGTGTCCCCTTTCATCGAAAATCAAATCCCAAAAAAAACATTATCCAATAGTTTTCCACATCGCAGTTTTTCAGCTGGGTGATTAGTACCTTTGTACACATCTGCCATTATTAAGTAAAATCAGCTATGACCAGCAAGTTTATTCATCTTCACGTTCACTCACAATACTCTATACTCGACGGAGCTTCCAGCATAAAAGGGCTGGTTGAAAAAGCAAAAGCAATGGATATGAACGCCGTTGCGCTTACTGACCACGGGAATATGTTTGGGATAAAGGAGTTTATCAATACCGTGACTAAAGCCAATGAACCGATACGTAACGCCATTAAGGAGCTGAAAGGGCAGATTGAGCAGCTGGAGGCTGGCCAAGGCGACTCAAGCAAGCTACAGGAGCTAAGGAGTACGCTTAAGCAGGAGGAAGATAAGCTGTTTAAACCCATTGTTGGCTGTGAGGCATACATTACTGCCGACAGGCATAGCCGCGATAAAAGCGAGAGGGGTGGCGATCACCTTGTTCTGCTAGCAAAAAACCTAGAGGGATACCACAATTTGGTTAAGATGGTTTCCTACTCGTGGACCGAAGGGTTTTACCAACGCCCTAGGATGGACAAAGAGCTCCTAAGGAAATACCATAATGGGATCATCGCTTCGTCCGCATGCTTAGGCGGTGAGATTCCGCAAGCCATTTTAAAGGGCGATATCCTCTTGGCCGAGAAACTTATTGCCGAGTATAAGGAGATTTTTGGCGACGACTTTTACCTTGAAGTGATGCTGCACCCCGTGGAACCGGGAGGATATTCGGAGGATACCTACCAGAGTCAGCAAGGGGTGAACAAGATAATTCTGGAGCTGGCCGAAAAGACCAATACCAAATGCATTGCCACCAACGATGTGCATTTTGTTAATGCCAAAGATGCACTGGCACACGATCGGCTAATCTGCCTTAACACCGGAAAAGATTTGGATGATCCAAACCGCCTTCGCTACACCATGCAGGAGTATCTCAAAAGTGAAACGGAGATGTTTAAGCTGTTTCCCAATAACCCCGAGGTGTTAACCAATACGCTTGAGGTGGCCGACAAGGTTGAGTTTTACTCGCTGAATCACGATCCCATTATGCCTCACTTTGAACTTCCTGAAGGATTTACCGACGATAACATCTACCTAAAGCACCTCACCTTTGAGGGGGCTAGGCAGCGATGGGGCGAGCAGCTCTTACCCGACATTGAGGAGCGCCTCAACTTCGAATTGGAGGTAATTGCCCGGATGGGGTACCCCAGCTACTTCCTTATTGTTTGGGACCTGATTAGGGCGGCCCGCGAAATGGGCGTTTGGGTGGGCCCCGGAAGGGGATCTGCTGCCGGTTCGGCAGTGGCCTACAGCCTTCGGATTACCGATATAGACCCCATTAAGTACGACCTGCTGTTTGAGCGTTTCCTCAATCCGGAACGGATCTCCATGCCCGATATTGATATTGACTTTGACGAGGATGGAAGGGAGCTGGTGCTGCAATGGGTTGTGGAAAAGTATGGCAAAAACCGGGTGGCCCAAATTATCACCTTTGGTACCATGGCTGCTAAAATGGCCATTCGCGATGTGGCTCGGGTACAAAAGCTCCCCCTCCCCGAGGCCATGCGAATAGCCAAAATGGTTCCCGAGCGGCCCGGAATAACCCTTGAAAAGGCATATAAGGAAACCCCCGAACTGGCCGAGTGTAAAAAATCGCCCAATGAGCTGGTTCGCTCTACCCTGCAGTATGCCGAGGTGCTAGAGGGTTCGGTGCGGCACACCGGACTGCATGCCTGCGGCATTATCATTGGGTCGGATAATCTAGAGGAGCATATTCCCATTGCCACCAGTAAGGATACCGAACTTTACGTTACCCAATACGATGGAAGCCATGTGGAATCGGTAGGGTTGCTCAAAATGGATTTCTTGGGGCTTAAAACCCTATCCATTATTAAGGATGCGGTGGATATTATCGAGGAATCCAAAGGGATAAAAATTGACATTGACCATATTCCGCTAGACGACAATCTCACCTTTGAGCTTTACTCTCAAGGCGATACCACAGCACTGTTCCAGTTTGAGTCGCCCGGAATGAAAAAGTACCTGCGTGGGCTTAAGCCCAACCGATTCGAAGACCTGATCGCCATGAATGCCCTTTACCGCCCGGGACCCATGGCTTATATCCCCAGCTTTATAAACCGAAAGCATGGTCGCGAAAAGATAGAGTTTGATATCCCCGAAATGGAGGAGTTCCTAAGCGACACCTATGGGATTACCGTGTACCAAGAGCAGGTGATGCTCCTATCGCAAAGGTTGGCAGGCTTTTCCAAGGGTCAGGCCGACACCCTGCGTAAGGCTATGGGGAAGAAGCAGAAGGCCGAGATGGATAAGCTTAAAAAGCAGTTCCTTGAGGGGTGCCAAAAAAACGGGTTTGAACAGAAAAAGGTGGAAAAGATCTGGAGCGACTGGGAGGCGTTTGCCCAGTACGCCTTTAACAAGTCGCACTCCACCTGCTACGCATACCTGTCGTACCAAACGGCTTACCTTAAGGCCCATTATCCCAGCGAGTTTATGGCTGCTGTTCTAAGCCGAAACCTGTCTGATATTAAAAAGATTACCCTGTTTATGGATGAATGCCGCCGTATGGGTATTCAGGTTTTGGGGCCCGACCTAAATGAGAGTAACTACAAGTTTACCGTGCTCCCCAACGGGAATATCCGCTTTGGCTTGGGAGCCATAAAGGGAGTGGGTAAAGGAGCAGTGTTGAGCATTATTGAGACCCGTAAAGCCGGAACCTTCAAAAATCTTTACGATTTTTTTGAACGCGCAAATATGCAGGCAATCAACAAGAAGAATCTGGAGGTTTTTGCACTGGCAGGCGCTTTTGACAGCTTTGAGATTGCCGAGAGAGCCCAGTTTTTTGCCATGGATACGAAAGGCGTCAGCTTTATGGAACAGCTAATCCGCTACGGATCCAAAGTGCAGCAAGAGAGCGGCAATGTGCAGCAAACCCTTTTTGGCGGTTCCGATGCCGGTTTTGAAATCCCCAAACCCGAGCTTCCTCAGGTGGAGGGGTGGTCAAAGTTGGAAAACTTAAACCGCGAGAAAGAGGTGGTGGGGGTATACCTCTCGGCCCATCCGTTGGACGATTATCGCCTCGAGATAGACACATTCTGCAACTCCACCCTTAGCGAGCTAAAAGACACCTCTAAGCTGGAGAATCGAGAGCTAACCATCGCCGGTATTGTTTCCGATGCAAAGGTGCTGACCACCAAGAATGGTAATTTCTACGGACGATTAACCCTGGAGGATTTTTCGGACAATTTTGAAATAACCCTTTTTGGTAAAGATTTTGAAAATAACCGCAAGTTCTTCTTCAATGGCTACACGCTTCTCATTAAGGGCAAATACGAGAAGGACCGCTTCCGACCCGACGAGCTAAAGTTTAACATCCGCAGCATCCAAATGCTGTCCGACATTAGGGAGGAGATGGTGAAAAAAATTACCATAGCCCTGCCTGCAGCCGAGATAGATGGCGACGTTATTCGTGGTATCAGAGAACTTTCCAATAAGCATCCGGGAAAGGTTGCACTAAGGTTTAGAATAATTGACGAAGAGAACAAAACGGGTATTGAGATGTTCTCAAGGTCACACAGGGTGAACCCCTCCAATGAGTTTATTGAACACCTTAGGCAGATGGATTTGAATTTTAAGATAAATTGATACGCTTAGTCCTGACTTTTAAGAGTAAACTATTAACTTTGTATAATATTCATTAAACATTAAACACTTTTTACCATGGCAATTGAAATTACCGATAGCAATTTTGAGGAGCTTGTGCTTCAATCAGATAAACCTGTCCTCCTCGACTTTTGGGCCGTATGGTGTGGCCCTTGCCGTATGATTACTCCTATTGTTGAGGAAATGGCAAAAGAGTACGAAGGAAGAGCCGTAATCGGCAAGGTTGATGTGGACAACAACACGGTTGTGGCCAGCAAATTTGGGATTAGGAATATCCCAACCATCCTCTTCTTTAAAAACGGAGAGATTGTTGACAAGCAGGTGGGAGCTGTACCCAAAAAGACCCTTGTTGAAAAACTAAATGGGCTACTGTAATCTCATTCGCTAATACACATGCAAGCCACCTATACCTAACAGAATAGGTGGCTTACTTTTTTTTATTCAAACTCCTCAAAAGCTACTGCCATGAAAATTTGTGTCTTCTGTGCGTCAAGTACCAAAATTCATTCCCAATACTTTGAGCAAACCAAGCTGGTAGCGCAAGAGTTGGTTAACGGCGGGCACTCTATTGTATATGGGGGCGGATCGGTTGGACTTATGGGGTGTTTGGCAGATCAGGCTTTAGCTATGGGGGGTGAGGTGATTGGTGTGCTTCCCCGTTTTATGGATCAGGTGGAATGGGGCCATAAAAAGCTCACCCAAATGATCCTGGTGGAGGATATGAGAGAGCGAAAAAAGAGGATGATTGAAGGCGTGGATGCAGTGCTAGCACTACCCGGCGGAACGGGAACCCTCGAGGAGCTGCTGGAGGTGTTTACGCTAAAGCGTCTTGGTAAATTCACCCAACCCATCATTGTGCTTAACACAAACGGTTTTTACGAGCACCTTATGCTCATGGTTGACCGAATGGTTGATGAACAATTCCTCCGCCCTGAGCATAAGCAGATGTGGCAATTTGTCGATGCTCCAAATCAGATTATTCCCACCATTCTCTCAGCGCCCAAATGGGGAGAATCGGCCATTAATTTTGCTGCGGTTTAGCCCCTTTCGCAATTCCTGTAAGTAAAAAGACAGCTGCTGCCTAGCTCGTCATAGCTGTGGAGCTCTCCCTTAAACTGGGGAGCCCTAACCCCCTCATGAAAGAAACTATTGCCCACAAATACACGAGCCTCATCCCACAGCTTTCGCTGCACAAAGCTATTGATGAGCATGGCACCCCCTTCGATAATGAGCGAAGTGATTTTGCGGTTATACAGCTCTTCCAGCAGAAGCACCTCTAAACCCTTCGCAAAATCAATGACTACCACTTCTAGGTTAGGGATGGCACTCAGCTGCTTTTTTCGGGTCAATGCCGTTGTGTTGTTTCCCACAAACACCAGTGTAGGTACCGACCCGTCGAAAACATTGGATTCCATTGGCAATCTCAACGTGCGGTCGAGCACTATACGAATCGGGTTCTTACCCTCCCAACAGCGCACATCCAGCCTTGGATTGTCCTTCTCCACCGTATTGGAGCCTATAAGTATGGCTTGCTCCTCTCCTCTCCATCGGTGCACCAGCGTGCGCGAAAGTTCATTGCTAATCCACACCGGGGCTATGGGGTCATCGGGCTTTCTAACCCCATCAATATATCCATCCAAGGTTTGAGCCCATTTTAGGATGATATAGGGTCGCTTCTGCTCTTGATAGGTAAAAAACCTACGGTTTTGATCTCTAGCCGCTTTCTCCAACACGCCCGTAGTAACCTCAATTCCCGCATTTCGCAACGCCTCAACCCCCTTGCCATTCACTTCGGGATTGGCATCAAGGGTGGCAATCACCACGCGCTTTATGCCCAACTCAATGATAGCGTCTGTACAGGGTGGCGTTTTCCCATGATGCGAGCAGGGCTCCAGCGAAACATAAAGGGTTGATTCCTTAAGAACCGATTTATCTCTAATCCCCTCAAGCGCAACCACCTCCGCATGTGGCCCACCATACACTGCATGATACCCTTCGCCAATCACTTGCTGGTTGTGCACAATCACACATCCCACCATGGGATTGGGGGCTACTCGTCCCTGCCCATTTAAAGCCAGCTGAAGGCATCGGTTCATGTATATCTCATCCTGTGTAAGCTTATCCATAATAATTCAATACTTTTGAAAATATAATAACAGCACTATGCAAACGCTTAGCATCCTATATAAGTATAAACAGTGCGTCAATTCACTATCAACCATCTATGGCCTAAATGAGGCTCAAACCATGGCCAGGCTTATAACAGAAAAGGTGACCGGCATGGGGTTTCACCATATCCTCACCAGCCCTCAACTCTTACTAAGCCCTTCGCAAGCAATGCTAATTGATAGCCATATTGAGGAGTTAAAGGTACAAAAGCCAATTCAATATATACTTGGAGAAACCGAGTTTTTTGGGATTCCGCTCAAAGTGAATCCCCATGTGCTAATCCCACGACCCGAAACCGAAGAGTTGGTGCAATGGGTGGTTGATGACGCTCAACACGGGTCGCCATCTGTGCTTGATATTGGAACCGGATCGGGGGCCATTGCCATTGCCATTGCCAAAAATATTCCCGCAGCTACTGTTTTTGCGCTGGATATCTCATTACAGGCCATCACATTGGCTCAACAAAACTCCATCCAAGCGTTTACCAATGTGCATTTTTTTCAGCATGATATTCTGCAACCTACTCAAGCGTTAAAAGGTGCCCCCTATGATATTGTGGTAAGCAACCCTCCATATGTTCGCAACAGCGAAAAAGAGCAAATGAACCCTAATGTTTTGGAGTACGAACCCCCATTGGCACTGTTTGTAACCGATGAGAATCCTTTACTTTTTTATGAGGCCATAGCCTCAGCTGCCGCAGTCGTTCTTAAACCCAACGGGGCTGTTTACTGCGAGATCAATGAGGCGTTGCCCAATGAAACTGCAATGCTCTTTGCAAAGCATGGTTTTACCCATGTGGAGGTACGAAAAGATATACACGGAAAAGAGAGAATGCTAAAAGCTCAGCTGCAAATAGGATAAGCATGGAGAAAAAACTTTCCAAAGCTCAAGCGCTCGACAGGGCACAATGGCATTGCAGCCGTCGCGAGCTGTGCATTGCCGACATTAAGCTTAAGCTGTTGCGGTGGGGTATGGAGCAGGCCGAAAGCCTGTCCATCATCGAATCGCTTATCCAAGACCGATTTATTGACGAGCAGCGTTACGCCACCGCTTTTGCCCGCGAAAAGGCACGGTTTAACGGGTGGGGGCCACGTAAGATTGAAATGGCGCTTCGCGCCAAGAGCATCCCAAACCAAACGGTTCAAGATGCGCTGACAGAGGCACAACAGCACATCAACATCGAGTCCTTTGCCCAAGTGCTTGAAAAAAAGGCTAAAACCATAAAGTATAAAAACCTGTATGATCTAAAGAATAAGCTGCTCCGCTTTGCGCTATCCCGCGGATTCGATTACGAAAAGTCTATACCTATCATTGATGAGATTCTGGAGCACTACCAATAGATAACCTATAGCGCCTAAACGAAAAGTTGTACATTTGCAGCAAATACATCAACATTAACCATGATAACCGCCGACCACATAAAAGAGCTGGCACAGCGCACCCAAGCGCTGAGGAGGCATCTTTGACATTGACAAGAAAACCGCACAGCTGGTAGAGGAAGAGCAAAAATCGCAAGCTCCTAACTTTTGGGATAACCCCTCCGAAGCCGAAAAACAGCTAAAAATAATCTCCGAAATTAAGCACGGGCTCAAGCGTTTTACTTCTGTCAAATCGCTGGTGGATGACCTGCAGGTTATCTATGATTTTGCCAAAGGGGGAGAGGCCACCGAAGAGGAGGTGGACAAACAGTATGAGCTCACATTGGCCCAAGTGGAGGATCTGGAGCTAATGAATATGCTTCGTAATGAGGAGGATAAGCTGGGTGCAGTGCTTAAGATAAACTCCGGTGCCGGGGGCACCGACAGTATGGATTGGGCCGAGATGCTTATGCGCATGTACCTGCGATGGGGCGAGCGCAATGGGTATAAAACCAAAATTCTAGATATCCAAGAGGGTGAGGAGGCCGGCATAAAATCGGTTACCTTAGAGTATGAGGGGGAGCTGGCCTACGGATACCTAAAGGGCGAAAACGGGGTGCATCGGTTGGTTAGGCTTTCACCTTTCAATGCAAATGCCAAGCGCCATACCTCATTCGCATCGGTTTTTGTAACCCCCGCTGTGGACGAAACCATTGACATTACCATTAATCCAGCCGATATTCGATGGGACACCTACCGCTCATCGGGTGCAGGGGGCCAAAATGTGAACAAGGTGGAAACAGGCGTTCGCCTGTACCATATCCCCACTGGGATTGTGATAGAGAACACCGAATCGCGATCGCAGCATACCAACCGAGAGAATGCCATGCGATTGCTCAAGGGCCATCTGTATGAGCTGGAGCTGCGCAAGCGCAAAGAGAAACAGGCCGAGATTGAGGGTAAAAAACTTAAGATTGAGTGGGGTTCACAAATTCGTAACTACGTGTTGCACCCCTATAAGCTGGTAAAGGATGTTCGAACCAACCACGAAACGGGGAATGTACAGGAGGTTTTGGATGGTGAATTGAACGAATTTATCAAATCCTACCTTATGGAATTTGGGAGCGAATACTAATGCCAAAGAAAGATTCGGAACTTTTTCGTGCACATATTCAACAATTTGGCAACTATAGTGTTTGTTAATATTGAATTTTATGAATACATGAATTTTGATAAAGGAGTAGGCGCTGGAAATAATATGTAATAATTTTTTATCAAAACTTGTGTATAACCTTTAAGCCTACTATTTTAGACAACTAATTTTTAACGTTCAACCTAAACCTAAAAACATGATTGGAAACCCACTATTCTGGATTGTCCCAATTGCCTCACTTCTAGCCTTAAGCTTTGCAGGATTTTTCTTTGCAAAAATGATGAAGGCAGATGAGGGAACAGACCTAATGAAGAAAATTGCATCACACGTTCGTCAGGGTGCAAACGCTTACCTTAAGCAGCAGTACAAGATTGTGATTATCGTATTCCTGATTATCACAGTTGTTTTTTCAATTTTAGCCTATGGTTTTGGCCTCCAAAACCCATGGGTTCCATTTGCCTTTATCACCGGGGGTGCCTTTTCGGGGCTGGCCGGTTTCTTTGGCATGAAAGCGGCTACCTTTGCCTCATCTAGAGTAGCCAATGCTTCTCGCAAATCGCTTAACAGCGGATTGCGCTTGGCATTCCGTAGCGGTGCCGTAATGGGCCTTGTGGTTGTTGGTTTGGTTCTGCTCGATATCTCCATTTGGTTTATTATTCTTAACCAT
>CAZKPD010000011.1:0-9167 GCA_964554585.1 uncultured Rikenellaceae bacterium | reverse complement strand
ACCATTTTATTGATACCCCCGAAGGAATGGATGCCGGTTACAAGCTGATGACCATTACCGCGGTGATGCTAACCTTTGGGATGGGTGCATCAACCCAGGCGCTGTTTGCCCGTGTGGGTGGAGGTATTTATACTAAAGCTGCCGACGTGGGAGCCGACCTGGTAGGAAAAGTTGAAGCCAATATCCCCGAGGATGACCCCCGTAACCCCGCTACCATTGCCGATAACGTAGGCGATAACGTGGGCGACGTGGCCGGTATGGGTGCCGACCTGTTTGAGTCGTTTGCAGCCTCCATCCTTGCATCGGCACTACTGGGTGCTGCGGCATTCCTTAAGAGTCCGCTGCAAAATAATGCGGTTATTGCTCCCATGATCATTGCTGCGGTAGGTACCATCCTTTCCATTATCGGAATCTTCTTGGTTCGCACCAAGGAGGATGCCACCCAAAAGCAGCTGCTCAAATCGCTAAACTTTGGCGTAAATGTTAGCGCAGTTCTTATTGTTTTTGCATCCTATTTTATCCTAAAATACTTACAGCTACCCATCGGTATTTGGGGCTCTATCGTTGTAGGTTTGCTTGCCGGAATTGGTATTGGGCAATCCACCGAATACTTTACCGCATCGGCCTACAAGCCCACCCGCAGAATAGCTGAAGCCGGAGCTACCGGACCTGCCACCGTAATTATTAGCGGTGTGGGAACAGGACTTCTTTCAGCCACCGTTCCGCTAGCTATTGTGGTGGTTGCAATTATTTTGGCCTTCGGATTTGCCACCGGTTTTGATTTTAGCTCATCTGCACTCAACTACGGCCTTTACGGAATTGGTATTTCCGCTGTGGGTATGCTTTCAACCTTGGGCATCACTTTGGCCACCGATGCCTACGGCCCCATTGCCGACAACGCAGGTGGTAATGCTCAAATGAGTAATCTTGAACCCGAAGTTCGTCAGCGAACCGACACCTTGGATGCGCTAGGTAACACCACTGCCGCTACCGGTAAAGGATTTGCCATTGGTTCTGCAGCGCTTACCGCACTGGCTCTGTTAGCCTCCTACTTTGAGGAGATTAGGATGATGTTCGTTAAGTTCCTAGGTAAACCCGATGAGCTGATCAACGGTGTTAAAGCCATTGATGCCGAGTTTATCGACTTTGTAAAGCATTATGATCTTACCCTTATGAACCCTCTGGTGATTGTTGGTGTATTTATTGGGGTAATGTCCGTATTCCTCTTTAGCGGCATGACCATGAACGCTGTGGGCCGTGCAGCCCAAAAAATGGTGGATGAGGTGCGCCGTCAATTTAGAGAAATAAAGGGTATCCTTGAAGGTAAAGCTGAACCCGATTACGCACGTTGTGTTGAAATTTCGACCAAGGGTGCCCAACGCGAAATGCTTGCTCCGTCGCTTATTGCTCTGCTTATCCCCGTTGTGGTTGGGGTAATTTTGGGTGTACCCGGTATTGCCGGTCTGCTAATGGGAACCATTACCAGTGGCTTTGCAATGGCTATTTTTATGGCCAATGCCGGTGGTGCCTGGGATAATGCCAAGAAGTATGTAGAAGAAGGGCATGTGGGCGGAAAAGGCTCCGAAGCTCACAAGGCCACCATTATTGGCGACACCGTGGGTGACCCCTTCAAGGACACATCAGGGCCTAGCCTTAATATCCTGATTAAGCTTATGGTTATGGCTGCCGTGGTTACCGTGGGTGTAGCGGTTAACTCCAGCCTGTTCTAAACCAACATATTTAATCCGAAAAGGGATGTCCATTCTTTTGGACATCCCTTTTTTATGCCTTAACTTGCAACTATAAAATGATGGGTTTGAAATGCTTCACCCATTTTTTTAAGGCTAACTACACCTAAACCTTACTCCCATGACAAAGAAATTTCTGATCCCCCTAATGGCTTGCGCCCTTCTACTCACATCATGCGTAAGCTTCCATTTCCCCGAGCCTTTGCCCGTGGGCGGAACCGACAACAAAACGGCACCCAAGGCTTTGCAGGGCGTGTGGAAGCTAAAGGACGGAACCCTAACCGTTGATGCAAAAACATGGGTAATCGAAAAAATCGACTCCCTCAACAACCGCAAGGTTGATACCCTGTTTAATGTGGACCAAGGCATTCAGATTAAGGAGTGGAACGGCTACTACTTTTTTAATATTAATGAGAATAATGGCTGGTGGACGGTATTCCTGGGTTACCAAAAAAACAGGCATTTCTTTATCAAAGCGTTGGGCACTCCGGATATCGATATCCTCTCCAACTCCATCGGGCTATCCCCCGATTCGACCCGTGGTACAGAGGAGTACTACTACAAAACCCCGTTAACCACAAAGCAAATGGACAGGTTTATTAAAGATGGCGGGTTTACCGTTACCCTTTACCATTTTAATATGGAAAATTTTACGCTGGAAGAGGCGGATTAACCCGCCCAGGGAACTCACTGTTCGGCTGAGGTTCCAACATCAACCGTATCCCTTCACGGTTTGTTCCCTCCATCTTCCCACAACTTGCACCTAATTATTTCTATCCAACTTAAAACAATACGCCATGAAAACACTGAACAGATTTAGCGTATATTTAATTTTAATCCTGGGAGCTCTAATTGCGCTTAATGGATGCAAAAAAGAACCGGAGTGCAACGAGCCCTCCATTGATGTTCCTTTTCAGGGTTTTGGAACTAGGTCTGATGGGAATGACTGTATCCTACAGAACATAGATGATTCCCGTACGGAAATATCACTTACAATAGACAATAGCGCTGACTTTCAAAAGTATATATCCTGCACCAACGGGTTGGAGGTTGACTTTAGCAAGCACTTTGTGCTGGCGGGGCGCACCAAACGACCGGCTTGTGCGTATATGGAGAACCAAACCCTGTCGTTAAAATGCGACCAGCTACACTATTCCATTGAGATAGAGCCCATGGATTGTCAAAAGCCTACCGATGTGTTCTACTTTGCCATAGTGTCAAAGGAATACCGAACGCACCCTGTAAAGTTTTTAGTAACCCTAAAAGAAGGGTAGCCAACCTTGAGAAATCTTCCTATTTCAGCACTATTTGTATTTGCAATGATAGATTTATCGGATAACATGTAAAATTTTTTGTTTTTCATATGCAATTGAGACTAACTTGCGGGTAGTCTGCTTGGTAGTTATAATTATACGCTTTTTGCAGGAGCAGGAAATTGGGTGGGCAAAATGTCCAAAAAACATAAAATCTAAAAACCATGAAACATCTAAAATTTTGGGGGCTTCTATATGGGGCAATCATTTTTGCAGCTGTTGGCTGCGAGAAACAAGAGGATGAATTTCCTTATGGTACTTGCATTAAAGGAGAGGTTATAGGCCATGAAGAATGTGGCGAAGGTTCACTAATTCAACTACTAGAAGTAGAGTTTGGTGACAATATCTTTTACTATGACAAAGCATCAAACGAGTGTATTCCATATAAAAATATAATAAAGAGCCCAGGTCGTTTTCCAATGGGTATGATTTTTTTCAAAGCAAGAAAGTATGATAATAAGACAGACATCTCTTTGTTTTTAGGTGAAAACCCGACTCCTTGCCAATGGCTCTATGGGCCATATTCTGCATATACTGTAGTAATAACCGAGTACTCACAAACTCAATGTCCATAATATAATGAAAAAAATAAACAGAATAAAAGCAGCATTAGCGGTACTTTGCTGCTTTGGAATTGCGCTATTCCTGAACGGCTGTAGTAACAATGTTACACCACCTGATTGTGGCTGTGAATCCGAAACCCGGACAACAATTCCTGAATCCGCTAAATGGGTTGGTAGATTAGAATTTAAATCAAACGACTCTGTAGATCCGTATTATACCGACCATTACTGGATAACTGTTACTGACTGGAATTGCTCTGGTTGTGCTGTCGTTCATTTGATTATTTGTAATGATGAAATACTTGAGAATCAATTTGAAGATGTGGTTAATTTGCCTGAAGGGGAATTTGTAGAAGTTATTTTCTTTGGAGACCTAAAAGAACTATGTCAAAAAAAGAACGATATAGCCCTAATTTCTTATCAGCAGATTAAATTAACATCAATAGAACGGTTATGAAGCGAGTTATATCACTAATCAGCTTTTTAGCCCTTGTTTTTGCTTCGCAAGCACAGGAACGGCTAAACTATAAACTTAATGGAGAGATTATTGAGTTTACCACTTCTCAAGAGGAAATCTACGTGGAATTTGACCCGAATCAAAAATCTGATGTGCAAAGAATTGCAAAGGTTGGATTGGAAGAGCTGACCGAGTACTCTGCTATCCTGAGAATGGCAGAATTGCAAGGGGATTTTCAGAAACGAAAGCAGGAACTATTAAGCAGTGGTTCAATTAATTTTCAACGGGTAGAGCCTATCTTGATTTATGAAGAGCTGCAGAAAATATTAAAGGCCATGACCACCAACCTGGTGGAGATGCACCGCAATAGGAGCTTTGCGCTGTGCTGTGGTGCCGGAGGCGCGCAAAGGATAATGAGGTATTTACTGGTAGCAATGTAAGTTCAAAGTTGAATACCTTGGGGCTAAAGCAGATTATTTGAATGGTAGAATTGAAGAATATTTTACACAATTAAAATAGCATCAGTTTATTAACCAAAACCATAATAACATGAAAAAACGATTTTTTAATGCAATCTTTCCTTTAATCTTGTTGATTATAATATTCAGCTGCGACAAGATTCCAACCGAGGCCGATTACAAAGGCGTTTCCCTTTACCGCACAAAAGGGGATTACTTTGAGAATGTTGTTGTGTGGATGAGTAAGGATGAGGGTAAAATAGCAGGGAAGCCCGGATTCCCCCTACGCAACCTTTACATCACAGAAACCGATACAATAAATAGGAATAGAGCACGAATTGTAGATGGTTATGTATTAGACGGTGAGGGCACATTAAGGGATGCCTACCTATCGGTTACCTACAAGGACTACCTGCTTTGGCTTGAGAGGTACGATGAACTTTCTTTTCCTGATGATACCATTTGGAAGTATATGCTCGACTTAGATCCCTACCTTGAACTCTGGCGTGCTAAGGATAACGAGGCTTTTACTGCTAACAGTGAAGTTTCAAAACTGGATACTGTAGGCCTAAAGCAGATTATTCTGGATGGTAGGATTGAAGAATATTTTACACGATTAAAATAGCATCAATTTATTAACCAAAACCATAATGCCATGAAAAAACTAATTGGAATAATCTTAATGGTTTGCTCTACCGGGTGTAAAGACACCCACTGCCCTGCCTTCCCTCACAGCTTATTGGATTATTTCCCCTACTCAAAAGGCGAGGAGCTTAGGTTTGATAATGACAATGGTGATACGCTTTTGCTGGTTGTCACCAACAGTTGGGCCTCTGACGCCTATAGCTTTGAATGGAATTGCAAATGTGCTTGTGGAGCAGGTGCTGGTTTTAAAACAGACATTTCTTCCAATTATTCTTTGAGAATAGATGGGGAGTTAACTCTTGGAGAAAATCACTTTGAAGTAGTCTGTTATTTTTACGATTCAGTTATTCACCATGATGTTTTTTCCTATTTTAAGGAAGGGTTTAATCCATTTAATGCTGAGCAACAATTAACCCTGCCTGATACAATTTTTATTGAGAAACAAATATATAATCGAATTGGGAAGATGAAAATAATACGAAGCAAAGGTATTGTCGAATTTTGGGATAAAGAACAGAATTGCAATTGGGTGAGAATAGAAACGTAACTTGATGACTAAGGGGAAATAAGCAAAATATCACAGCTATGAAAAGAAAAATCTTTATATTACTCATCTTATCAATAAATCTTGTAGGGTTTGCACAAAAAACCCCTTCAAATGTTATAAGTATCTTACAATCAGGGAATAGCATTACACTAACCTTCAACCTGCCAACTTATACCATCAAAGATACCAGCCTATATGAACCTTATGGCATAGCTGAAATCTTTAAGTATATTGATATTGACTACTTTGGGAGTATTGATGATATTGGGTATCCTCAACTTCCACAGCTAACTGTCGATTTATCGGTTCCTCATGGTTCTTCAGATTTTCAGGTTACCTCATCAAATGTAGTAACTCAGGATGTAACCGTAAACAGGAAGATTTTGCCTACCCAGGAAGATTTTGAAGAAAATCCCAATTTTTAGATGGATAGTAGCTATTACAATTCTACCGGAAGTTTATATGATTTTACATTTCAACTTTCAGATCCCTTTATTGTATTTGATGAAAATGGCATTAGCTTTTCAATATTTCCATTTACATATAATCCGCAACTGAACAGGATTACTATCCTTACACAGGCTACATTTACAATAAGTTACTCCATTTCAGAATTGAAAAGTGACCAATCAGTTTATTCTTCACCAGTGAGAGAGTCCTATCTTTCAAGTTTTTTTGAGAATTACATAAGCCAAAAAAAGTTATTCGGATTTTGCAGGAAGATATCTAATTATCACTGCACCTGATTATGAGAGCACACTTGCCAATTTTGCAAACTATAAAAGAAACATTGGATTTGAAGTCAACGTAGTTAACACGAATACTACAGGGTCAAGTGCAAATAATATAACAAGCTACATTCAAGCTCAATACAACAACACAGCAACAAGACCTGACTTTGTTCTATTGGTAGGAGACCATGCTGATATTCCTGCATCTGGAGGTAATCCTTCAGGGGAAGAAAAAAATGACCCAATAACGGATTTGAATTATGCAAGGCTTGCCGGAGACGACTACTTCGCTGATGTATTTTTAGGAAGATTCTCAGTATCAAGTCCTGACGATCTTCAAAACATAATCAACAAAACAACCTACATGGAGATGAATATCCATCAGTTTGAAAAAAAAGCAAAATTCTTAGCTGGTTCACATGAAGGTTGGAATAGTGGTTGGATGGAAAAACAGTTTGAAAAAGGCCATAACTATGTAATAAAAAACACGTTCAATCCGCAAGGCTTTAACAGTCAAAAACTTTATCAACCATCAACTTCTGCGGCAGTAAACGCAATCAACGACAACCCTCTTTATTACATTTACTCAGGTCATGGATGGTTTACACATATTGCAGGAGTTTCATTCACATTAAGTTATTCCAGTCTCACAATAGCGACCAATTCTGTTTTTCCCTTTGGTTTTTCCTTTGCATGCAAAACTGGCAATTATGCTTATTCAGAAACTTGCTTTGGTGAGCATTGGATTCGAGCACAAAGGGGTGGTGTGGCGTATTTTGGCTCATCTGTCAATACAATGGTAAATAGCGACAAGGCCATTGAGAAAAAGATTTTTGGTGACGCATTTATAGATAAAGATCATATTGCGGCAATCACGAATTTGGGTATGAAGAGATATTGGCAGCGCTTCTGGTCATGGACTAATCGCACCAGAACAAAGCGTTACATGAAAGCATATAACCTGCTGGGAGACCCCTCTTTAAACAAGAATGGTGTAAAAGTTCTTACGGTTCCTGTAGTTTGTGGATCGACTACAATTTGGTTAAGAAACCCAACTTACATCCCTGTTACCTGGAGTGTAACAGGGGATTATAGTTTATCCAACCAAACGGATACATCTGTGGTTATTACTCGGACAGGATTTAGTTCTGGTAGAATTACTGCTGAACTTGAAGGGCTTGGGTATGTTACAGAAAATCTTATGGCATACGACCTTTCCATCTCCGGCCCCGATATCGTATGCAGCACCCCGGTTACCTTTACCCTTAACAATCTGCCGGCGGGCTGTTCCGTTACCTGGAGCCATAGCGGTAACCTGTCCTACATCAGCGGGCAGAATACTACCGACTATACGGTAAAGGCGAATAGCATACTGCAAAACCTTCCCGATTCGGTAAAAGCAACCGTTAGCGGCCCGTGCGGAGAGGTGGTGCTAACCCACCCGGTTTCCCTTACCACACCCAAAGGGAGCATCTCGCACCCTCTTGTTAACGGACAGTATTATGTGAGTTGCATGGGTCCCAACGAAACTGCCACCGTTAGCGTTACCTCACACCCAAGCGTAACCAGCCATTTCTGGGTGCTCTACAATGAGGCCGAACATTTTATGTACCTAGGCAGGGATCAAACAACCATTCCCTTCTCCATTAGCGGTAACAGCCCGCAACGGATACTGGAGCTCACCGAGCAAATCCCCGGTTGCCCGTCGGTTACCTCCCGGAAGGTAATCCCCTTCTGTGAACCCTTCTACAAGCTAACCGTATCGCCCAATCCTTCGAGCAGCCTAATCACCATCTTCGGAGGAAGAGCAGAGGGGAAACCAGCACGAAACGCCCTGGGAGCTACGCCTATTGAACCAGCAGGGGGTTACGGTACTTCACATTACCATTGGCCTCCCCTACACCACCAATGTGAGCGGGCTACAGCCCGGCCTGTACATCCTGCACGCCCGGCAGGGCCAACACGTGGAGCAGCACAGGGTGCTGGTAGAGTAGCCTAAGGGTAAGAAAAAAACAATTGCACAGTAATCAATATAGAGCGTAAAATTGATTAAAATGTTAAATTTGACGGCTAAGCAGGTTTAGTAAAGCCAGGAAAAACGTAAAACCAAAAATTGTGAAAATGGAAACCGTAAAAGTGAATGTACCCGTAATGGCCGACCTGTTCGCCAAGGGCGAAAAGCCCGAATACCTATTCTGGGTTGGTTGTGCCGGTGCATACGACGATAGGTACAAAAAGGTGGCCGGAGCATTCGCCAAAATCCTTACCCACCTCAACATCAGCTATGCGGTGCTGGGAAAAGAGGAGACCTGTACGGGCGACCCTGCCCACCGCGCGGGCAACGAGATGCTCTACCAGATGCAGGCCATGCAGAACATCGAAACGTTTAAGATGTACGAGGTAAAGAAGATTATCACCATCTGCCCCCACTGCTACAATATCTTTAAGAATGAGTACCCCGACCTAGGCGGCAGCTATGAGGTGCATACCTACGTTGACCTTATTGACCAATGGATAGCCGATGGCACGCTAAAATTGGATATGAGCAAGTTTGCCGACCAACGGATCACCTACCATGACCCCTGCTACTTGGGCAGAGCCAACAACATTTACGATGAGCCACGCAAAATATTAAAGGCCATGACCACCAACCTGGTGGAGATGCACCGCAATAGGAGCTTTGCGCTGTGCTGTGGTGCCGGAGG
>CAZKPD010000010.1:0-36812 GCA_964554585.1 uncultured Rikenellaceae bacterium | reverse complement strand
AAAGGTGTTTCAAATGAAACACCTTTTTTATTACTTGATAGTCCTTTGGACTAGTAGTTTTTTGAAACCACCTCAAAGTAACTGGTAGGATGCTGACAGGCAGGACATGCTTTAGGCGCTTTTTTACCTTTATGATGGTAACCACATTTGCGGCACATCCATTCGGTTTCCTCTTCTTTCTCAAAAACGTGCTCTTTCTCAATATTTTCAAGCAGCTTAAGGTAACGCTCTTCGTGCTCTTTTTCAACCTTGGCTACCATTCTAAATGCAACCGCAATCTGCTTAAAGCCCTCTTTTTCGGCCACCTCAGCAAAATGTGGATAAAGTTCAACCCACTCCTCGTTCTCACCCTCGGCTGCAGCCTTAAGGTTCTCGGCGGTAGTACCAATCATTCCGGCAGGATATGATGCGGTAATCTCAACCATTCCACCCTCTAAGAATTTAAAGAAAGTTTTTGCGTGCTGCTCTTCATGCATGGCCGTTTGCAAAAATAGCTCAGCGATCTGCTCGTATCCTTCCTTTTGTGCTTGCTTAGCAAAAAAGGTATATCGGTTTTTGGCTTGCGACTCACCTGCAAATGCTTTTAGAAGATTTTTTTCGGTTTCGGTTCCTTTAATACTCATATTACATCTTTTTTGGGGTTAAACTTATTCGCTTTCTCATTGAAAGCCTAAAGCTAACACTTTGCCTTTAGATAGGCAATGTATAGCCCATCATTAGGGATAATAGAGAATTAGACTGATTTTAGATAAACGGTATGACGGTTGATCAATGGGCAAAACAATGGTCAACTTAAAAGAGAATAGTGAGATGGTATTTGAATTTCTCGGTATATCTCAAAAAAATCAGGCTGCTATAAATAGCAGCCCGATTAACAGTAAACCAATTACTAACCTTGAAACTCTACTGTTTTATTACTTTAAAGGTCCTAACCTTTGAGTTCTCCTCGATTACTCTAACCATATAAACCCCACGAGGTAACATTCCCATATCTATAGTCACAATAGCCTCATTAGCCTTTTGAGTGATTACCATCTTTCCTGACATATCTAAAACGCTTATCTGGATAATGGTATTTGCAGACGACACGTTTAAAATATCAATTACCGGAGAGGGATAGTAAGAAAAACCAGAAAGCATATCATCATTGATTCCTACAGGATCAGTTACCAACACTGCAATTTCTCCATAGATAGATTCATCAATAACAGACGTTGCCCTAACAATGGCCGAACCAATTGCTTTACCAGTTACTAACCCATTGCTATCTATTGAAATATAGTCAATTCCCGACTCAACAGTCCATATCACTTCTTGTACTGCTGTTGCTGGGAGAATTTGTGCAAAAAGTTGAAGGGTTTTATCTGCAGGCAAGCTAGGCTCGCCACCACCCAATACGCTTATCTCCAAACTTTCGGGAAGAACAGGAGCACAAACTCCGTTTATGCTATAGACATACTCATTATTATTCGAAGCATATACCCAACCTTCTCCTTGGTCGAATACCCCAGGATGGCCAATAATATTAGATGTGGTTGATTCCCATGCCACTGCATTGCACTGAATTTCCATCCAATATTTCCCGGGAGATAATTCAATGGGATTATCTAACTCTACAGTATAACGATGGAATGGAATATCAAAATTAATTCCGGTAACCCAGTCGTGTACGATGGTTCCATTGATATTGCTAATCGTTTCGCCAGGGAACCCATCATCATCTTTTGTGAAAATAAACTTAAAATAGGTAGAGTACCCTACGGTAGTTGGAATAACTTTATCGATCATAAAAACAACCCCCTGTTCTACAGTAATATCTACAGCCAAGCGAATATTCTCGAACATATACCCATTCTCCAAATTGTTTGACAGAGTTTCTTGGTGGCAGCTATTGGGGTCAATTACCGTAATCGTAATTTCATCATAGTAGTTCGGATTCTCTTCCAAGGCAGCTCTAACAACGGCAATTCCGGGTACCATTCCGGTTACTGTAGGCGACATAGCCCCTGTTAACGAGATATATTCTGCACCCGACTCAATGGTCCATACCACATTAGCGGAACCAGTGGTGGAAACCTGTGCAGATAGCTCTACGGTTTCATCAACAAAAATCCACCCTTGGTCATAGCCTGTAGCCGAAATAATAACAGGCATTGTGATACAATTCCCGGTAATCTCAAATGATGCATCAAAACCTGATGGCATATATCCATGGTTGTTGCCGGAGGAGTAGTGCGAACTACCCAAACTATGAAATGTTGTAGCCCAAGCTACTGTCCCACCAGCTTCTGTAGCGGCAATGGGATTGATCCAGTAACGTCCTTGGTTAAAGACCTGTATTTCGGGCAGATCCAATTCCACATCGTAAATTTTACCCAAAAACTCCCCCGGATCAGCAATGAAAACTTGAGAAATGGGAACCAAATTCTCAATGGTTTTTAAAATATTTCTCCCCGGGCGTCCATTATCATCCTCTAAAAAGTTAAGAGTAACTGAGGTTATAGCTTCATTATGGGTTTTTAACCTTAACCTTACTTTGCTCATTTCAAACCGTACCCCATCAGCAACTATAAAGTCATCGGCACCTTTAAATACAGAGCCTTCTGTAATATAGTATCCTATTCCGTTGGCATCAATTGCTGTACCTTGCGAGCAACCATTAGCCCACACATTTACCCTAATGTCTTTATGCGCTACTCCATCAATATGAGCGGCTCTAACAATGGCATAGCCCTCGGTAAGTGAGGTAACCATTCCGTTGGCATCAATCGAAAGCACCTCTTCGCCCTCTATAACAGACCATGATACTTGTTGGTCTGCCTCGGCAGGTAGTACAGTAACCAGTAATTGCAATGATTCGTCAATGGCAAAAATATCGGGATAAAGTGATCCTTCCGGTTTTATGATAATTTCATCTACCTCAACATCACTATCCTGATTGGTAATAACGATATCTATAGTGCTATAAATTGATGAGTTTTCGGCAGAAGCGGCTCTTACGGTAACCACAGCATCCGAAGCTATGGCAGTAACCAACCCATCCTCACTAACCGTTGCAAATGTTTCACCGGATACCATGCTCCAAACCACGTTTTGACTAGCCTGCACAGGAAGCACTGTAGCTTTTAGCTGAAGAGTACCATCATCAACAGCTATTTCTGCAGGACCACCATCTTCGGTAGCTATTTCGATAGTTGCAGCTGCAACTAAAAAAAGGTTAAGCTTTTTTACCAATAATTTTCCAAAACCGGAATCAGTATAGGCCAGAAACAGGTTCCCATAGCTATCAACAGCCAAAGAATTATAAGTCCCCTGCCCTTCTGAAGCAAAACCTGTGCCCGCCTGATACCAAGAATCATTCTCTTCATCATAGGCTAAAACATAGTTCCTTAACAAGTTTTCATCTTCCCAATTACTAACTGCAACATAGATAATATCATCTGCAGCAATGGCTATACTCACATGCTTCACCCTATTCTCCGTAAAATTTGGAGTCCCTAAAGTAATCCACTCAGTGCCATCAAATTTTTTAACATTCAACTTGTTCCCCTCACTTGATGGAGACACGTAGGCTACATACAAATTGTTTTCGCTATCAATGGCTATGGCCGAATTGTAGTCCTCAGTTTGAGCGGCGGGGGCTATAGGATTTTCCCCACCCACTGCTTGCCATGCATCGGTAGATGATGCATCAACAGTATTCTCAAAAATTTTTAAACCACCATTATTGAAGCTAACATAAACCTTACCATCACTACCAGATGCCATATCCAAAAAAAAGGGCACTCCGCCTGCAAATCCGGTCATTCCGACCTGCTCCCATACCCCATTCACAAAGCGCTTAACCGTCCCATTATTCTCATTATTGGCGGCAAAAATGATATCTGATGGTGTTATTGTAGAAGCCACAAAATTCACTCCCCCATTGGTAATATTATCTAACTGGGTCCAAGCACCATCTGCAAATTTTCGAACCTCATGTCCGGATGACGGCCAACCAGCTTGATTAAAAAAGAATAAACTACCTTCATGGTCAACCGCCATTGAATTGTAAGTTGCTGTACCAGTTGTAATACCTGGTTCACCTCCTAAATAGTACCAGGAGGAACTGGCATAATCAAACTGCTGCACCGATCCTTTACCAGCTGCTACGTCATAATAGCCCACATACATATTATCGTTATGGTCAAAAAGCAGCTTCTTTCTTCCCGCAGATCCATTCGATATCCCTTGGGCATTGCCAACGGGCTCCCAAACTTGACCTTGTGCTACTATCGGAAATAGTGCACAAATAAGAAAAACATAAAACAACGCTCTTGTCAAAGTAGTTTTCATAATCGTTTAAGTTTTAAAAGTGAAAGATGTAAGAGTTAGCCAAAATCTGAGGTAAAGATATGAGCGCAATAAGCCTAAAATCAAATTAAGCGATACACAATGCCTTACCAGTTAAAAAAAAGGGGATACTCAACACATACTCTAACGCCTAAAGCGCTAATTATATACTATTAAAAAGAATTAAACCAGTTGTAAATATCCACAGAGGAGGGAATATCTAGCCGTCTACGAATACGATATTTCTTGTTTTGTACTGTACGAGTTTCGATAAAAGTCAATTTAGCGATTTCTTTTGTAGAAAGATTTAATTTTAATAAGGCACAGAATTCTAATTCTGATTTTGATAATTTAGGATTTATTGCAAGTAATTTTTTAGAAAAATCTGCATATACCTCCTCAAAAGCGCTTAAAAACGAGGGGTCATTCTCTTTTATCAAATTTATGAGTGAGTTATGTTTGGCTGAAATCTCCTCTTTGAAAGGATTTTGGCCTTTCTTGGTATAAGCGTAAAGGAATAATGCCAACATCATCACCATAAGCATTATAACCAATCCATATATAACTATTGTTTGGTACGATTTAGGTGGTTTTTCAGCCATCACATCTGTACGAGATCTGTCAATAAGCTCACTTAATGAATTATATTTACTTTGAAGCATTGTTATTTCTAAACCCTTAAGCCTATTCTCGTACACTATAGAACTATCATTCCTACCCATTGCGGCATAGAGCTCTACCATATCTTCATACACACTCTTAATATTTAGCTCTTCACCGCTATCCTTGTATATAGCAATTGCCTTATGGTAATAATTTAAAGCGTTCTCATAATTCCCTCTACTATTATTCACCTTTCCCAAAACGGAATAGTTCATCATCATGATCTTATCATCCTGTCCGGTATCGGGCTTAATGGCTATGGACTCTAACGCATAATATTCTGCCAAATTTTGATCAAAAAGCACATAAACACTGGCAATATTGGCATAATTCAAATATTGAAACTTTTTGATATCATCGGGATTTTTTAAAGAGTCATAGCTCTTGATAACCTCTAAAAGTTTTTCAACAGCCTTTTCGGGTTCTTGATTATCCAGATAAACCCCCGCCAAACTGGTCAGTATATTTGACTTTGCAAAGAAAATACTTGATTCATGTGCATCTTCATTCTCAAGAATTTTATAAGCAGTTTCAAGGCTTTCGAGCGCCTTATCATACATTTGGTTTATAGATAGCCCTTGAGATTCATAAACAAATGCCATAGCTCTAGACAGGACATTTTGATATAATTCGGCCTTTTTAGCTAGCAGTGCGGAGGATCGAAAAAGGCTGTCTACCAAATTTTTTTGATAAAAATAACGGCATTTGCGCTCTATAAGGTTTAATTCAGAGCTATAATCATTTATACTTAGCGCTTCTTTTATAAGGGAATCAATTTCGTGGAAAGCCGTATCAATATTCTTTTGAAAAGAAATTCCATTTTGTTTAACCCTTTCCCTTAAAGCATCCAACCTACTACTTTGAGCATTAGCATCGATCGAATTGAATAGAAAAACTAATCCTATCAAAATATGAAGGGGGATTTTACGCATAACTGTTTGGCTAATCTTACATTTAACAGTTCCAAAAATACAGATTTTGAAAAGATTTTACAAGCAAGACAATATGTTTAGAGTTTAGAATAAAATCACTAACTGGAGTTCATATCCATTTCAGTTTTTTTTGTATTGCAGTAATCGGTCACTTTTTAGATATACAGGAATTTGAACCATTTTAAACTGACCTTGTTCTGCTATGTAATCTTAAAATTGAATAAAATGAATTTTAAAAGATTGTTAATTGGTGTAATTATCCTCACCATTTGGCACACGGGATTTCCAGCAGAGATAACCAAAGAAACTCGGATTTTTGATCAGAGTCGGGGGCAGGAACTTAAAATGGATATCTACTCAATTGGCTCAACCTTTGATTCTCCGCAAAGCTGTATCATTTTCATGTTTGGTGGTGGTTTTAAAAGTGGGGCTCGGGATGCAAAGCAGTATACCGATTTTTTTAACCATTTTGCCCATAAGGGCTATAAGGTCATCTCCATTGATTACCGGTTGGGTATGGTGAATGAGAAACCTCCTGCAGTGCATAGAACCAAACCGCTACAAAACGCGCTCTCACTTGCAGTAGAAGATCTATTCTTGGCCACTAGGTACATTATTGACAATGCCCATGAGCTGAATGTAGATATTGATAAAATAGTGATTAGCGGTTCCAGCGCAGGCGCCATGACGGTTCTGCAGGCTGAATATGAAAAACAGAATGGAGAAAAATCGGCAGCGATACTCCCCGCCGACTTTAACTATGCAGGGGTAATGGCCTTTTCTGGGGTTATATTCAGCAATAAGGGCACCCCAAAATACAAAAAGCAGCCCGCTCCCACCCTTATGTTCCACGGCACTGCCGATAAGCTGGTGGTGTACAACAAAACTCAATTCCTTAATAAGGGCGTTTTTGGATCGGGGGCGTTGGCCAAGCAGTACAAGAAGAAAAAATATCCCTACGAATTGTATAGCATTGAGGATCTTGGACATGAAGTGTGCGAATACCCCATGGTTGACCATCTGGTTGAGATAGAGCACTTTTTACAGTACCTTGTTTTGGAACAAAAGCAATGGATGCATAACCATTCCATAAAGGATATGAACCGTAAATTGGATCCTCGATTTAATCCCAGCAAAAAGAAGCTCTACGCAGATGGCTTTTAGCATGCATAAGATTGGCTAGGTAGCACAACAAAAAACAAAGAACCCAACTCGAAAAAATCAAACAGGCATACAAATGCCTATATTTGCGCTTTAGGATAAATGACAATTGGGGTATGGATCTTCAGCTTTGGCAATATGCTATACTGGTTTTAGCCGGATTTGCCGCAGGATTTATCAACACCTTGGCCGGAAGCGGAACGCTGCTAACCCTCCCGCTCCTTATATTTTTAGGCCTTCCGGCCACTGTTGCCAACGGAACCAATCGGATTGGGGTACTGTTCCAATCGGTGGTTGCCACCCGCCATTTTAAACAAAACAAGGTTTTTGAATGGGATGAGGCGCTATTCCCCACCATTGCTGCTGTGCTGGGATCTGTTGTGGGAGCAATGTTTGCCTCCAATCTGAATGAAAAACTGCTGAGCAGGTTAATTGGCATCCTTCTCATCATCATGTTTTTTCTGATTCTTTATAAACCTGAAAAATGGTTGAAAGAGGATACCAACCGAGCTAAGGGTAAACCCAACATCTGGTTAATGCTGCTATATGCAGCCATTGGCTTTTATGGGGGTTTTGTGCAAGTGGGTTCCGGCTATTTTCTAATTGCCGGACTGGTTTTTGGTTCGGGATTTAATCTACTTAAAGCCAATGCTATCAAATCCTTAATTATTATGGCATTTAATATTGCGGCCATATCCATATTTATCTATAACAATCAGGTAAACTTCCTTTTGGGGCTATTGTTGGGGCTAGGAAGTATGACGGGAGCTTGGGTCGCTAGTGGTATTGCCATTCAAAAAGGGAGTAGGTTTATCCGCATTTTTATGCTTGTTACCATTCTGGTATTTGGCACAAAGTTGCTGTTTTTCTAATCCTACTGTTCCAATTTAAAAATATATGTAATCGTTCCGGTCTGATAAGCCGGAGCATCTTTGCTCACACTAAAGCGAGCTTTGCGAGCCGCTTTCTCGGCTGCAGTCACCAAATCCGAATCGTAAGTGGTAGAACCTTTAACCCCTCCTCGAACAGCGGTAACCACTCCATTTCGGTCAACAGTAACCTCTACCACCACTGTTCCGCTTTTCTGCTTGGGATAATCGGGCTGTGGCAGCGATTGGGCTTCCCTATTCCCAAGGCTAAAACTGATGCCATGCCCACCGCCAACTGTACCTCCGGTACGATTGGAAGAGTTTGGATCTCCGCCCGGATCGCCCTGATTACCCGGCTTTCCGGTATCTCCCTCATCGGAATCCCCTCCTTGGGTTTGTTGTCCAGGGAACATGGCCCTGCGGTCAACTTCGCGGGGGGTCTCTTCGGGCTTATCGACGGGAGCCTCTTCCTTGGGTTTCTCGGGCTGGGGCTTAGGTTTGGGTTTGGTAACCGGCAATGATGGAGCCTCCTCATAGTCCTGCGTAATGGGAGTTTCCTCCTGTTTGGGAGCTTCTACTTTTGGAGTTGGCTCCTCTTTGGGCTGGATACGGGGTTCGGCCATTCCCATTCCCTGATCAGAATCGCCGAAATTAATAAGGATTCCCTCCTCACCCGGGAGGGGTAGTGGGGTTGAAAAGCCAAAGGCAACAAGAACCACAATCATAAGAATGTGAATCAATATCGAACCGATTATTCCTCTCCCCCTGGGTGTCATACCTAATGCGTTACTTTAATGGTTGTGTTGCCAAAATCAGCTTATACCGATTATCCTTGGCAATATTCATCACCTTAACCACCTCTTCCATGGGCACCGACTTGTGCACATGCAACGAAACGGTTGGTTCCTGTTCATCTTGCAAACGTTGGGACAAAACCTGCTCTAAATCGTATATGCTCACCGGGGTTTGCTCCACGTAAAACCGCAGATCTTCGGTTATGCTCACCGTAGTAATGGGTTTTGCCGGTGTTTGGCTATTGCTTTGTGGTAGTAACAGTTTTAGCGCATTGGGAGCTACCAGTGTTGATGAAACCATAAAAAAGATGAGCAGCAGGAATACAAGGTCGCTCATGGAGGCCATGCTGAAACTGGCATCTACCTTTGCTCTTTGTTTTAGTGCCATTCCGGTAAAATTTATGCTACGGGTTCGTTAAGCAGATCCATAAACTCTGTGGTATTGGCTTCCATGGTAAACACCACCTTTTCGACGGTGGTAACCAAATAGTTGTAACCAAAGTACGCCAAAATACCTACTATTAGACCGGCAACTGTGGTAACCATTGCCGTATAAATACCATTGGACAGAAGGCCAACATCAATATTGCTCCCGGCCATGGACATATCGTAAAATGCCTGAATCATCCCTATTACCGTACCTAGAAAGCCGATCATAGGAGCGCCACCCGCAATGGTTGCCAAGAAGGGTAAACCGCTCTCCAATTTTGAAACCTCTAGGTTACCCACATTCTCAATGGCTGCATTCACATCAGAAAGGGGGCGACCAATGCGCTGAATCCCTTTCTCAATCATGCGGGCAATGGGCGTATTTTGCGATTGAGCCAATGCCAATGCAGACTCTATCTTATCCTCATAGATGTACTCTTTGATACGATTCATAAAATTCACATCCACCTTGGAGGCTTTACGAATAGCCCAAAACCGTTCGATAAACAGGTAAACGGCTACAACCCACAGTAGGGCGAGGGGAATCATTATCCATCCACCCTTAAGGGTTAGTTCCCAAAACGACAAGGTTAGCTGTCCGGATGATTCCGCTACAGCTTGCTGACCGGCTAAATCGATCTGTGCTAAAAGTAGTAGGTTCATATTTCTTAAATCTAGTTTTGCCGAAAATTAGTAAAAAAACGTGGATTGGTATAAATCTATTTTATGTGAGACAAAGTTTTTTTAACATTCATTGGGTCGTATCGACCAATACCCAAGGTATCTAACTCGGGGGTTGGAGTTACCTCTTCCTCTTTGGACCTTCGTCTAAAAAAGTTTACATACTTTCTCCAGAGCCCGGCAAAGGTATTAAATTCTTCGCGATACATAAAACCAGCACCGGTAGTTAAATCGCCCTGATGTTCTCCCATCAAAATATCATCATTGGAGCGAACAAAAGCTTTAGCTCTGAGCTTTCCCGAAGGAAGTATCTTTACATCAACGCTAAAGTCTCCAGCCAAGGGGGCATTCACATTCTGATTGCCATAGTCTACGTTGCTATTAATGGTAACTCGGTCGTTGAACAGCTGTGTAGAAAAGGCCAGCTCAATCTCATCGGAGCTAATCTCATCCCCAGGTTTCCAGTTAAAGCCAATATCAATGGTATTGCTGATTTGAGAGAGCCAGTTGCTCATCTGATTGGAGATCATCTCTCCGGCCGTAGTAGCAAACCCTTGCTGCCCAAACCCTCCCATATTATTCAGCTGCACATCGCTGGTAAAGCTATTTACCACCAACAATGACAGGAATTGCCTACTTAGCCTCTCCTCCGTATTTATGGCATCCTGAAATACCGCATTTATTGACTCATGGGTTTCGGCTAAAGGGACTTTTATATCAA
Source organism: uncultured Rikenellaceae bacterium (assembly GCA_964554585.1). Classification (GTDB taxonomy): domain Bacteria; phylum Bacteroidota; class Bacteroidia; order Bacteroidales; family Tenuifilaceae; genus Perlabentimonas. The sequence continues at coordinate 26,230 of CAZKPD010000010.1, read as the reverse complement.
ACCCAATGGTGGGTTCCATCAGCTTACCCGTTAGGTTAATGTGGCAATCGACCTGTGTACGGCGCTTAAATACTTCATCTTCACTGTCGGGGCTAAGGGAGCTAAGCGTTGTTCTGAGCGAGTAGATGGCATTGATATCCATTAGCGCATCGGTAAGATCCCCATTCCAGGTAATGGTACTACCCTGCCCTATCTTAAACCGCTTATTGATAACCCCTTGCAGTGTGAATAGGTAGTCGCCGTTCTCAATTCCGTATTGCCCAAACATGTTAAAGGTCTTCTGTGATGGGTTTATCTCCAACTTCAAATCTCCGCTCCCGTTGGCCCTAATAATATCGCCCATCTGCTTATCGATAATAATTTGCACCTCAGCATCGGGGGTTACCTGCATATCGAGCGTTAGCGAAACATTGGCCTTGGGCTTTAGCTCGGCAGCCTCAAACACCTCGTCAATAATGATTAGATTATTACTTCGGTCCACAATATTCACAAAGTCAGACTCGCTAATCTTTCCCGATGAAGCCAAGGGCAAAAAGAGCGCTGTGCGCTGATCGGTTCGAACAGACGCTGTAACTGCAAGGTTGGAGGGCGCCCCAATAACCCGCACCTGCCCGGTGGCAAAGACAGTACCGTAGAATTGATCGTTGTCGCGCTCGGTTGTATTTAAGAACTGGAAATTGCTGGGCAGCAAGCTTAAATCCAACCTGATATCCTTAAAATAATTAGTATAGATAGTCCCATTTAGTACAGCTAACCGATTGTTCATATCCATTAGCTTAAATCCATCAAATATCACATTGCTGTCATCGAGGTAAATGGGATCTGTAAGGCGATACCGAGTTTGTGTAAACCCAACGGAGGCAGCACCATCTACAACATGTATCACCCCATTCAGCTTAGGCTGGTTAAGGGTACCCTTAAGCGTTACATCCCCTGCCACATATCCATCAACACCGGTAACTTGGCCAACCATAAGTGGTTCAATATGGCTAATAAAGAATTTATCAATGGTTGCTGCTAGGTCAATCTTTTTACTCTGCGGATATACATCTCCAGCAATGGTCATTAACGATTCGCCCTGATGCGAATTGTAAACCTTTAGGTTTAATCGGTTCTCATCGGCCACCCATTGGCTATGTATATCTACATCGCCCAATAGCTGGTTGTTGAGCTGCACTCCGCTCATTACTAGGTCTGAGAAAAAAAGAGGAGTACCCTTTATATCCAACACCTTTGCATATCCATTCACCTTTCCTGAAAGGTTATACCCTAAGCTTTGTGTGTAAAAATTGGTATTGGACAGGTCAATATTTTGAAGTCGAACGTCAATCGAATCGGATGGTAAGGATGCTATGACTCCAGAGATACGCAAACTTTGATCATTATTGCTGATAGCAAAATCGTGAACTGCAATTTGGGAAGAGTCAATCACTATCCCTGATCGTTCGACATTCCAAAGGGTATCATTTAAGTAAAATACCGAAGGTAACACATTCACCTCCACAAGGCTATGGTTGAGCATGTGCTCCACGCGGGTAAGTGATTCAATTTTGCCCTCGTTCCTCACTTTGCTTTTATTGTCCCATCCAATGGCGCTATAAATAGTGTTGTGAGATGCCTCAGCCTTTATGGAAAGGTTGCGTATAAAAGAGCTACCGCTCTGAACATAGGGGCTTGAGATATGAGCAACAAATAAGGAATCCTTGGTATTGCCATCTATTAGGATATTTTTTACCGTATTCCCCGAAAGGGACATTTCGGGGATAGATACCTTCAGGCTAAGTGTTTGAAAATCGGGATTATAGATTCCAAACACATTGGTATTTTCGGCAATGCTGAAATTGGGCGAAAACACATCAGTAAACTTTGCCGTTTTCTTCAGCCGTAGCTTAATAATATAGTCATTAAACTCCGGATCTTCTACTCCTGTTGATCGAATCTCCGGCTTTTGGTTATCGGCACTTAGGGCCGGCAAGTATAAAAAAGCCAACTCCTTTAACGAGGAAAAAATATTGGTATAGCTGTACTTGCCTCTCAGCTCGCCTTCGGCAAATTCCGACGAAAGGGAAACCAGCTTACTTTCGGGTGTATTGTTTGCGCTTAGCGTAATGTCGGATGTTTTCAGCTCGCCATGTTCGTTCTTGTAAAACCCGCTAATCATCTTTACCTCTCCCCGAGTATTGTCTATACTATTGCCTACAAAATTGGCAGTAAGCAAAAACGAGGCTTGAGCCAGGCTATCCTTTTGGTTCAAATTTAGCTTAACCAGATCAAGCTTAGACACAAATGCCGAGAAGTCGAATACGGGTAACGAATCAGTCGCATCAATGGTACCCATAAAGTTTAGCTTGGCGTTGGGGTCGTTTAGCGAGAGCGAGCCGATAAATGACCGATTGGTACCCTCACCATTGATCTCAATGTTGGAATACTTATATCCTTTGGCCTCAAAGGAAGAGATAAATGCATTGGTTTCGGCTGCAAAGTGGTGGGCATAGTCTGTCTTCCCTTTAAGGGTTGCTTCAAGGGTAGTCTTTCCCAGAATATCGTTACCAATAAGCTTTCCTAAATCCAATCCGTCAGTAGAAATTTTTCCGCTTATGCCCGACAGCGAAGCTTCTTGCGGTTTAACGGAGATATCGACAAATACCTGTCCGATCGCTGAATTGATTGCCCCATATGCCACAAAATCGGAAATAAACCCGGTAAACGAACCGGTGTACTGTAAGCTTTTTAACGAATGTGCAATGTCCGGCAGCTTGATGAGCGTTTTGCCTGTAATACTATTTTTAACGCTCTCCAGATCATCAACATGGGTGTTTAGCTGTTTGATATCGAAGAATAGCAGCGTATTTTTAAAATCGGGCAAACCGGTAAGGTTGGCATTCAGCTTAAGCATGGTACGATTCGCCGTGTGCAACATTATTTCCCTGAGCCTTAAATCGCTAACGGTTCCACGAAAAGAGCCGGTTAGAGAAAATCGCTGATCCACCTGCCTCAGGGTAGGTGCGAAATAGGCTATTAAGCCTGTGGAGGCCGTTGTATTCGTAAACGAACCCGATATGTTAACCAGATTTACGAAATCCTTCATGTCTTCCCACGACCCGTAATCCAAATGCATATGGGGCATGTTTATATTATAACCCATAGCGCTGATTTGCAGCTTATCGAAGTACATAAACTTACTGCAAAACTTCATATCCATCCTTAGGTGGTCAACGCTAAAACCACTCTGCTCTTCAAATGAGATACGCTGTACAGTAAAGCCAATGGTATCGCCAACAATTTTAAAATTTTTAACATTGGCCCGAATATTAGTAAGCAGCATATCCTTAAAATTGATGCCGAACTCCAACGAATCAGCCTGATAGTTTTTAAGCCTAAATGTGGTTTGGGCAAATCCTGCATTCTTAATTTCAATGGTAAAGGGAGCCGGTTTCTCTCTATCCATTTTCTCTTTTCGGAACGACTGAATGAAAGCGGAAATATTCATCACGCCTGTAGAATCGGACAAAAGATTTAATTGTGCACCTTCCACATTAGCCCTATTTAGGGAAATAATTCGGTTAGAGGTGCTAAATCGGGTGAGGTAGGCCGTTACCTTGTCGGCGTATAGGAGCGTATCCCCATTCAGATCTTGAACATACACATCTAGCAACAGAATTCGATTAAAAGGTCTGAAGTCAATCTTTTGAATCCTTACAGTGGTATTAAAACGCTCCTCCAAAATTTGGGTGGCCTTTGTAATCAGTAGGGTTTGTATACGACTATCCTGAAAAGCCAACCAGATACTGGTTGGCAATGCAACCAATAGCGTGGCGACAAATACAAGAATTTTAATCGTTTTTTTGATACCTTTGCCCACCTGTAATAACTTAATCAGCTACAATTTTAACACAAAGTATGCCAATGCTTTTCGGAGTTCGAATTTAGTGAAAAGGTTAAGAAAAATTAGCTTGTTGTAAGCTGATTTGTGCATGTTTTTGTTGATTGTTATTTTTTTTACCATGAGCACCATAATTTTAGGGATTGAATCTTCGTGCGATGACACCTCTGCTGCTGTAATACGCGACGGCTGGTTACTTTCGAACCTTATCAGCAGCCAGAAAGTGCATGAGGAGTACGGCGGAGTAGTTCCGGAGCTGGCATCGCGGGCCCACCAGGCCAATATTATCCCCGTGGTAGATATGGCCATAAAGAAGGCAGGCATTAGCCCGCAAGATATAAGTGCAGTAGCCCTTACCCGTGGACCGGGTTTGCTGGGTTCGCTGCTGGTGGGAACATCATTTGCCAAAGGGTTTGCACTTGCTCAAGGAATTCCACTAATTGAGGTGAATCATCTACACGGTCACATCCTGGCACATTTCATAAAAACCGACGAGCAGAGCCAGCATCCCGTCTATCCGTTTCTCTGCCTATTGGTATCGGGTGGACACACCCAGCTGGTGCTGGTTGAAAGCTACAAACAGATGAAAATTGTAGGCAAAACCATTGATGATGCTGCAGGCGAAGCATTTGACAAATGCGCCAAGGTGATGAACTTAGGCTATCCGGGTGGTCCTGTGGTGGATCGGTTGGCCGCCAAGGGCAATAAGACCGCTTTTGAATTTGCCAAACCCCTACCCCATGGTCTCGATTTTAGCTTTAGCGGGCTTAAAACATCATTCCTCTACTTTTTGCGCGATTCCATTAAGGAGAACCCTTCCTTTATTGAGGAGAACAAAGAGAATTTATGCGCATCGTTGCAGCACACCATTGTTACCATACTGATGGATAAGCTGGTTAAAGCTGCAAAAGAATATGGTGTTAAGGAGATTGCTTTGGCCGGTGGTGTAGCGGCCAACTCTGGCTTAAGGGCTGCCGTGTTGAACAAAGGCCAAGAGCTAGGATGGAATACCTATATTCCCGCACTCACTTTTACTACCGATAATGCTGCTATGATTGCTATGGCCGGATACTTTAAATATTTGGATAACGATTTTGCAGGCCACGATTTAACACCTCAAGCGAGACTCCCCTTTTAGTCCAAAGTATGCTATAGCTAGTTTACTACGCTATGCCTCAATTCGAGGAATTTTGAAAAAAAAGATGGTTCCTACCCCTTGCTCGTAGGTTACCCACAACTTTCCCTGCATAAGCCTTACCAGCGACTTTACCACAATAAGCACATAACCTGAGTTTGAGCTAAAGCGCTCTACGGAATTAGAAAAAAATTGGTTAAAAGATGACAGCTCCTCAAGGCTTAATGTGGTCTCGTTATCATTGACCCAAAAAGTTACCCATCCGGTTTCGGCAAAATTCCATCCTATATTCATTTTTACTTCGGGATTACTAATCATTGCACCTGCAAGCAGAGAGCGAAAAACCCTTAGCACACGATCCTTGTCCATCAATAGCATAGAGTTATCCATTTGCAATGGGGGCTTAAGCTGTATTCGATTATTGTCCAGCTGATGTTCCACTACAAACTCATTAACAAAATCGATTAACATGGGCTGAATGTATACGGTATCTAGGTGTTCAGAGCTATCGGCAAGCACATCGGCAATATCCTTGTGTAGCCATTCTAAGCTCTCTCTAAGAGAGCTCTTGTGTTCCGCCAAACTTTCCAAATCCTCTGGTTCACTGAGTAAACAGTGCATCCTTTGGGACGCAACACCAATACGCTCAAATATTCCTTCTAAGAAACCGATAATTTCCGATTGCCCTTTACTCTGTAGAGTGGGTTGAGCCAATACCGCACCCTCCTCCACACTATCCTCTCCTATTTTCTCTGTCAGCTGCTCTTGCAGCTGGATAATAACCCTTTTGTGCCAACGAACATTAAACCCAAATCGGATACACAAAACGGCTAATACCAATAGCGCCATTCCCAATAATGCCATGGGAATATAGAGGGAAAAGATCCGATTTCTTATAAGCCTATGATCTTGAACGCCTTTGTAAAAGAAACCGTCTAACGGGATAGCTAGGTCAACCATTCCTTGCTGATGCAGAAAATTGGCCATGGAGAACCATCGGCCCTGGTTGGTATGCCCTATGGCCACAAGTTCAGGATTTATGATGCTGTGAAACGATTCAGCTTCGTACATAAGCTGTTCAAATGATTTTAACTGGCTATACTTCTTAGCAATCAGTGTAGCCATCTCCTCCTTATTGTTCAAAGCGTACTCCCAACCCTTTAATGAGGCTTGCAAAACATTCTCAACAAGTTGAGGCGATTGCTCAACCACCTGATTACGGGTAAAGAGGCAGTCGGAGTAAAAATCCACACCATAGCCGGCGGGGTTAATGGTGCGATAGGGAATCCCATACGCATCCAAAAAGAAGGGTTCGCTGGTTAGGTATGCGCTCACAGCATCCACCTGATCGGTGAGTAGCTCATTGAGCGAATGGGTATGATCGACCACATGAATCTGATCAACCCGAACACCTTCGCTATAGAGCATACTTAAGAGTTCGTAATCCCTGTCATTGCTTTGAAGCATCACGGTTTTATGTACCAGGTCGTGGGGATTGTAAATAGCCGATCCTGCCTTTACAATAAGGATAGAAGGCGAATGCTGCACAACAGAAGCTAACAAAACCAAAGGATCGCCCTTGAGGTAGCGAACCAATACATCCACATTGCCCACCCCAAACTGTGCATTTCCGCTTATCACTTGATCTATGGAAGAAGTCTCAGCATCGCCCTCAATAAATTCCACATCAATGCCATTCTCTTTATAAAAACCCTTCTCAAGCGCTGCATAGTACCCGGCAAACTGGAACTGATGACTCCATTTAAGCGCTATGCTCACCTTCTGAGCGGGTGGCTGCTTGGCATTTGCAAAAAACAGCTGTACCAAAACCAATAGAACCGAAAGCAGAATTCTCTTCATTAAATAGCAACGATTCATTAACTTTAGGCGAATTATGTAGAGCAGCTAAACCGATAAAAAAACTTAATCCAAATTAAAGGTAATAAATTTTTAAAATACACGCTAATGATTATCATTATTTCGCCCTCTAAAACCATAGAGCAATTTAGCGCAAGGGAACAGGTTGCGGGTACGCAACCGCAATTTTTGAAAACCGCACAGGAACTTGTGCACAGAATGCAAACCTTAAACGCCGATGATCTGGCCCAGCTGATGCGCATAAGTCCCTCACTAGCACGCCTCACCCACGAACGGTTTGTCAGCTGGCATATGCCGTTTGATGCGCACAATAGCCATCCTGCTCTGCTATCGTTTAAAGGCGAAGTATTTTCCGGTATCTCGGCCCACGATTTTACCGCAAAGGATATGGATTTTGCGCAAAACCACTTGTGCATCCTCTCTGGATTATACGGAGTGCTTCGCCCGCTGGATCTTATTCAGCCTTACAGGCTTGAGATGGGCACTAAGATTGATATTGGAGAACATGAAAACCTTTACCGGATGTGGACTGATACCCTAACCCGATATCTTACTGATCGGCTGCAGCAACAGAAATCGAACATACTGATTAACCTAGCCTCTAACGAGTACACAAAGGCAGTAAACCTCAAAAAGTTAAATGCTCAAATTATTACTCCTATTTTTTTGGATCAAAAGGGCGATGAGCTAAAAACAATTACCATTTATGCCAAAAGAGCACGGGGGCTAATGACCCGTTTTGCCATAAAAAATAGGATAGCTGAAGCAGAACAGCTAAAATCGTTTACCGAAGATGGATACCTCTTCTCCGAAAACCTTTCAAACAAGGATAAATGGGTGTTTATCAGATAGCCAGTAACACCCTATGAAAATTTTGATTGACTAGTACATTGGGTTTTCTTTTCGTCTTCCCTATTTCTTCCCCGTTACGTTAAGCAGCTCTTTGATGCCTCCAAGTGAACTTAATACTCCGGTTGCTTCATAAGGCAGGTAAATAGTCTTATTATCTTTCCCACTCACCATTTCTTTTAGCGTGTCAATGTAGCGGATAGCAACCATATAGTTTACAGGATTGCTTTGAGTTGCAGAGATTGCCATGGTAATCTTTTTGATTGCTTCCGCTTCTGCCTCGGCAATCTTTAGTCGTGCATCAGCTTCCCCTTCGGCCCTTAAAATCTGGGCCTGTTTTTCACCTTCTGCCTGATTGATTTCTGCTACTTTATGCCCTTCCGCCTCTAACGAAAGTTGAGCTTTAGTTCCCTCCGCTTCAAGAATCTTAGCCCGCTTATCACGCTCTGCACGCATCTGCTTCTCCATTGCATCCCGAATATCGTGAGGAGGATTAATATCCTGCAATTCCACGCGGTTCACTTTTACTCCCCACTTATGGGTTGCATCGTCGAGTACAGCTCGCAGCTTAGAGTTAATGGTATCGCGTGATGTCAATGTTTGGTCTAAATCCATTTCACCGATCACATTCCGCAAAGTGGTCTGCGTAAGTTTTTCAATGGCATCGGGCAAATTGGCAATTTCATAAATTGCCTTGACAGGGTCAATAATTTGGAAATAGAGAATTGCATTAATCTCGGTTACCACGTTATCCTTAGTAATCACATTTTGCTTTGGGAAATCATAAACCGTTTCGCGCAAATCAATTTTGGTGACTAACGTTTTTAGAATAATATTTTTACCATCTAATCCTTCCTTGATATAGCGCCACATAATTTCCCTTGGTTTATCAATAATTGGCCAGATAATATTTATACCCGAAGTTAGAGTACGGCTGTACTTCCCTAATCTTTCAATTACCATCGTTTCAGATTGCTGCACAATCTTGAAACCCATGATGGCAAAAACAATTACAAACAGTGTAATTAAGCCTAAAATGATAGTAACGCCCATAGCTTTATTTTTTTAAAGATTTAACAATTAAAATGGTGGAGTCTACCCTTAAAACCTCAACTCTTTCACCAATGTCAATAATTTCATCATTTTCTGTTTCAGCTTTCCAGTCATCTCCCTCAACCATTACACGTCCCTGATTCTTATTCGGATCAATGATTTCTGTTACTTTTCCTACTTTCCCGACCAGTGCTTCCATATTGGTCTTGATTTTGCCACTTTTCCTATGAGCAAACTTGATCATAAAAGGACGGATACCAAAAAATCCGATAAGCGTAGCAATGGAAAAGGTAAGGAGCTGAATTTTTATTCCATAGTCAAAGTATGATGCAATCCCCGCGGCAATGCATCCAAGTGCAAGCACTGCGGTTAAAAATCCGGTTGTAAAAATTTCTACTATAAAAAGCAGAACCGCAATGATTATCCAAATATGCCAAACTGCTATATCCATATGCCTGTTTTTTTATGTAAAACACCTCTTTTATTAGACAACCCTTTCTCCCATATCCTTTCCAAGGAGCGAAAGGTAGAGCCATATTTGTAGGCTAATATATTAAATATAAACGTAAAGATTTTAAAACGTCGATTGAATATCCGGAAAACTTTAAGGCAGTTAATATGACGATCTTCTCTTCGTTTCAGAACACGAACTCATTTATAATTTCATTTGGTGTAGCAGATTTATGCGAATTTCAAATGCGCTTACGCTTCTGTCTTGGGGTTACATTTCATCAATTAACTTTTCTGAATCTATTCCAAAGCCTTTTAGTGGATACAGCTTTTGTCAAACTGGCAATCCCTTCCGCTTTCCGACTTAACTTTTGCGTTACTCTAGGATAAACGGTTAAATAATTAAAAAAAGAGAGCGGAATGCGCTCTCTTTTCGAAAATAGCCATGCTAATCTGCCTCTTGCAGGCAATCTAATCCATAATACAGCGAACAGAGTACCCATGCTTCTTTGGATCATTGGCGCGACCCACCGCAGCATCGTAGTAGCCCATGTAGTACACCCAAAGGGTTGTACCCTCTACGGTACTGGTCCACCAGTTACCGTAGTTGCCCACATTATAAAAGCTGCCATCAAAGTTTACCCGATTGCCTCCCGGAACTGCAGTGAAACCATACTCATCGGTTGCGCCGGTATTGGGGTTCACCCAGCGGGGGTGATCTTCGGGAGAAGTGCGAATGCTCTTCAGCTTGCCACCTGCAACGCTCGTTCCGCCGGCATACTCGGTTAGAGTTGACCATTCTGCATCGGTGGGTACATGCCAACCTGTGGGGCAAAGGTTTCCGGTTTCAACGGCAAATCCATTGTACAGCGCACCATAGGCGTTTAACACCTCCTCATCAGAATCTAACCCATCGATATTGGCATGGGGGTAAACGGCGTAGCCGGGAGTACTCAGATTTGACCAGTCAGTATTATTGGAAACACTGGGTATTGGAGTGCCATCACTGTATTTGGTGGTTCTAAGATTTTCGCCCAACCACACCTGACTTCCAATAGTTACAGTTGTATACACATTGCCATCAGCATCAACAACGCCAGTAATTTCTTCAAGTGTTGTAAACGATAGGGCATCACCGTATCCGGTTCCCTCGCTATTGGTTGCATAAGCCCTTACATAGTACATTGTGGAAGGTTCCAGACCCGAAAGGCTACTGGTAAAGCTTCCCAGTCCGCTGCCATCCTCCGTCTTGCTGTCGCTAACGGTTGGGTTCTGGTTGGTACTCCAGCACACTCCCCTTGCGATAACAGGGGCTCCCCCATCATCGGTTACATGCCCGCCCGACAGGGCAGAGGTTTGGGTTACTTCGGTTATCTCTTTGGTAGTTACGGTTGGCAAGCCCACAGCTTCTACCGTGGTAAACGCTAGGGCATCACCGTATCCGATACCTGCTATATTTGTAGCCTAAGCCCTTACATAATACGTTGTGGCGGGTTCTAAGCCCGACATGGTGCTGGTAAAGCTGCCTGTACCTGTACCATCTATGGTTTTGCTATCGCTGATGGTTGGATTTTGGTTAGTGCTCCAGCACACTCCACGTGCGGTAATGGCTGCCCCTCCATCATCGGTAATACTCCCACCCGATGTAGCTGTAGTTTGCGCAATTTCGATTACCTCGGCAGTGGTAAGTGAGGGAACCTTGGTTTCATTATCCTTTTTACAGCTGTTAATAAGCGTAAGCATTGAGCCAACTAGGGCAAATGCAAGGGCATACATTACTGTTTTTCTTGTCATTGTCATTTTTCTGGTTAGTTAATTGTTTCGTGTTAGTTAAATAAAATATAGCATGCTATTCAGTAAAGCCAAATTTAGACGATAATTGTCAGCTCGTTGTATGGGTCAACACTCTTTTGCAACAGGCCGATAAGTGCTCAAATCCACCCTGCGATCCAAAGCAAGCCCAAAGTTAGCCCATTTAAGGGTAAGGGCAAACCGAATAGTTCCAATAAACTCTGATAGAGCAATATCCTTCTCTTATCCCTAGGAGTCTGCTAGACGTATTCGACCCTCACCAAAAACCCTTTGGGTTTTCGATGCAACCTACATAAACTACATCCCATGCTAGAGGATAGCTGTTTTTCGTCAGCTTATGCTTTAGCTTTAGGCTGCATGTTTGGTGAAACCAATAAAAAAATTGTAACTGAGGCTTGAACTCGGTAGAACGGGGTTTTGAGTTTTCGTTAATATATTCTTTAGTCCTGATTTTCAATCCCTCTAATGGTTATTAAAAGAAAATCCAACCCTTTGGAATAATCCAAATCCTCATATTCCAATCCCATCTTTCTTATATTTGTATAATAATCGCTGAGGTTTTTAAAATAGTTCTTCTCCAATTGAACAGCGGTAGCCTTTTGTCCCATTCGCTCAATCAAAAACCATTTCTCAATCAATCTTCCGGTGCGACCATTTCCATCTTGAAATGGATGGATTTTTACGAAAACCAAATGCAGCAAAGCTGCATAGTAAAAAACCTCAAAAGGATTTAAGTCAGACCGTTGCAGCAATGCAATATCTTGAAATAATTTTTTAAGTTCGGATTTAACCTTCTCCGGACTGGCTGCAACATATTCTATCCTATCCTCGCTGTTGATTACAAACATGGGATTATTGCGAAACAAACCCTGCTGACTCTTGGGTAAAAGGTTTTTGCTTAATATGGAATGTGCCTTTTGAACGTTCTCTAGGGTAAGCTTATTATGGTCAATAAAATCATACGCAGAATACAGATCATCCGCTTTTTGGGTATAATCCGGTTTGAATTTTACTTTTAAAAATTTATGCTTGAAATAGCTGTCAAAATCTATATTCTCTCCCTCAATCTTTGACGAATATACCGATGATACGGATTTATAGAATTGAAAATAATCCACCGATATATCATCCTTTTTTATCCTATCGATTTTATCCAAAGGCGATTCTTTTACACTCTTAATGTAATCGGCAAGCAGGGTATCTGTCAGAATTTTAAAATCCATTGACAATAATATTTAACCCAAAGATACTCTTTTCTCCCTTTTTTGATTAACCGTTTTGGAGAAACGTAAGTAACCTCATTCGGCGGCGGTTACCCCGCCATCGGGCTATAATAAGCAGGCTGTGCCTGCCTCTTCACAAAACTGTCTCCTTAGTTACACCCATGTAAATAATACGACTGAGGCTGGAGCCTCAGCCGAACAGTGTATCTACCTAGAATTTGAATAAATGTTTATTTTTCTATTCGTTTTTTTGAGACACCATTATCCAAGAATTGTCAAATCCTAAAGCTTTTAGTATCTGATCTTTGTCAAGAGGAGTTGGTTGTTTTACTCTAATAATTAAACTATGTGGAGGGACTTTTTCAATAATTGTAAACTGAGATCCGTGAGGTTGCCACGTAAAACGATGCTCATCTGTTCTTTTTTCTATTCCTTCTAAGTTATTATTTTTATTCCACTTCCACGTATATAACTCATAATCATAACGAACAGTATCAAATTCAAATACTACAACTTCTCTTAAGTCATTTGATTTTATTAAAACAACTGTTCTTAAATGCTTAAATTTCTCTCTTATTGCGGAAACTCGCTCATTCCAAATGTCAAGAATAAGTCTTCCAATAGTCGTTGGGTCACTTGATGTGTCTATCGGTTCACCAAATGAATATACAGGTGAGTTACGACCCGAAATCAACCTGACCTTTTTCTGATTCGAAGGATTAGATGATTTAACGCTTTTTGCACCCCAAGCAGTATTGCCAAATACGACATCATCAAGACCAACATTTGATGGTTTCCAATCTGCACCGATGCAATTTGCAAATATATTTTCCCATTCAGAACCTTCAAGTTCAGGTTTTCCTTTAGACGCTATTAAATATATCAACTCTTTCCCTAGACAAAAAGGGAATTCTTTTGGAAATTGATTTAATGGAAACGCTGAAATAGATTTATTTACCGTTCTCAACCTAGGGGCTTTATCTTTCTCCATAGTTCACTTCATATTCACGTAAAATTGATGTCATATCTAATGTAGTTGAAATATATGGTAAAAGTTTAAGGATAACCGCTTTCACCATATTCACTGGCACAGCATTTCCTGCCTGTTTACGTGCTTGGCTATCATTTACAACAATTTTGTATGTATCAGGAAACCCTTGAAGTCTAAACATTTCCCTTGGGGTCAGTCTTCGTTCCCCATTTACAAGAAGATAATTGTATGAAGCACCTGCTCTTAAAGCACAGGAATAAGGATATGAGCATATATTCCCTGATTTATTCTCGTGCCAAATTGAAAGTTTATACGCAGATTGATGCTTTTGTTTCCTTTTACTTGCAATGTATTCTGACGCATAATGCTTTGGCTCCACTTCCTTTTCAAGCACTTCTGAAAGCGGTTTAAATGGCCTGATTGGCGACGGGAATGAGAAAAGAATTGGTTGCTTATATCCTACAATAATCACTCGTTCTCTTTTCTGTGGCAAACCATAATCCAGTGCATTTAGGACTGCATAGTGGACATCATAGCCTAATTCTTGAAGGGTTTTAATTATAACCTTAAGTGTTCTTCCTTTATCATGACCAACTAATTGTTTTACATTTTCTAAGATAAAAGCTTTTGGTTGTTTATGTTTTATTATTCGTGCAATATCAAAGAAAAGAGTTCCTCTTATATCATTAAAACCTTGCATTTGACCGATTATGCTGAATGGCTGACATGGAAATCCTGCAAATAAGATATCGTGGTCTGGTATATCATCCTCTTTAACCTGAGTAATATCACCAGTAGGACGATGCCCAAAGTTTGCTTCATAACTATCTTGACAAAATGGGTCAATATCTGACGAGAAAACACATTCAGAGATAATATCATTCTCTTTGCAGGCTTCATCCATCGCAATTCGAAAGCCCCCAACTCCACAGAATAAATCTATAAATTTCAATCGTTCCATATACAATTTTTAACTTATTACAAATGTAAGCCTTTTTGGTTCACAAATCAATGTATACTTATCACTACTTATCAACCAGACGTTTTGACAAATACGGTTTACAGTTACTGCAAATTACAGGCTATTTTATAAGCAACAATTTTTGGTTTTACTTCTAATGCCTCGTTCGCCGACAGGTTATAATAAGAAGACTATGCCTACCTCTTCACGGTCATTGAAATACCATCTGCATCCACCACCTAAATAACGTGTAGTTTTTTTTTCATTTATTCTGCTATTACACTAAAAGGGTAGAATAAGATGAAAAACCTTTTTTTGTTATGCACTTGTTGAAATCAATGGAAATAGCTATGACTAAAACCGGAACCTCAGCCGAAAGGGGCAGTGTTGGCATATCTTACTATCCGGTCTATTAATTAGTAAACCCAAAGATACAAATATCTGTAAGTTTGTGGGGGAAAATATTTGGTGTTCTGGGGGTGAAGAATTAGGGATGAGTGGTTTTGGGGTGCAGAAAATTTAAAAAAACTTTCTTAGCGGCTGTAATTATTTGTATTTAAAAATCAGTCCCATTGGTGTTTGTCTTAATGATTTTTGTTGCTTATTAATATCTTTTATTTTGTCAACCGAATTTGGCAAATCTTTAATTTTTGGCGCGTCAAAAAGTTGACCTAATGCAAATGCTGAAATTCCATATAAAGGAGTTCCAATACATGCAGCGGCAATTTCAATAGTTCCCATAACTATCCAAGAACCAAAATCATGTCCAGCAACTTTCCATTTTTTGTTTCTTAAAGTCGATATGTTGTCTTGATGCTTTTTGAACGCTTCATTTAAGTTTTCAAAAACTCGTTTTGATGTTGATGGAAAGTCAAATTCGTTTGATTTTGTCAATTCTTCAATGCCGTTTGATAGAATTGCTCGGATTTCGTCTATTGCACCTGTTTTACGAATTTCGATTAGACCTTCTGGTGGAATTCTACCTATCCAATTTAAGTTGGTATTATCTAATTGGGTTAACCCTCTTACAAGATGCAATTGGCCAAAATCTCTATTAGGAAATGCTCTCTCAGTATCATATTCAAGTTTCCATTTAAAATATTCCCATGAAGTAGGTGCGTCTATCAATGGAATACCATGGATTTGTAATGACTTTATTAACAACTCATTGCAAACACCCATTCTTCCTGCTCCTAGCAATGAAACAATAATTCCTGGATTCTGTGTTCCCAGCAATTGGCCTGATTGTCCACTAATTTGTTTCTCTAATTGAATTTTTAAAGGTTCTTTAAATTCTGTGTCAAATAAAACTTTTTGCGGTTCTTTTATCTCTTTGATCACTTTGTCAATAGTATCTAAACTCTTCCCGAAATCAACTAATTCTTCTACGCTTTTAAATTCTCGTCCAAATACTTTGCTTGCGTGAAATAATGTATCCTTTTCTCCTAATTCTTGAATTTGTTTGACAGTAAACTCGTCTAACATTTCTTTGTCAGGAAGTATAACAACTATTGGTACAGCCAAGTCCGCAAGTGCTAACTCTTTGTATTGAAGAATATTTAAAGCCAATTTCAGCAAATAGTACACCCGCTCTTGTTTACTCCAACGATCAAATAAGTTTTTTGCACGAATAAACGGGCACGGCAATACTATTGTATCTGTATAAAGTCCACATTTTGACGCTATGTTCTCATTGTGCTGAGGAAATAAGTCACCACCAAAAACAGCACGAATAGTTTTCGTATTGTCCTCCAAATGTATATACCCTGATTCTGCTACTAATTCCCAAAATTCTATGATGACATCTAAAAGAGGTTGAATGCCGTCATCAAGAAAGTCAATGTCTTTGCTGTTGTATGCAATATGATGTGCTACTTGGTTTGGTGTGGCTTTCATTTCAACCATAAATTTATAGTAGGTATTGAAATTACCGTCTATAATAGAGAAATATCTGTGTTGAATGTCTATCAACGAAATGGCGTCTTTCATTTTCTCTCGATAGTCCACATGCTCAGCCATTAATGCTGTTGAACGAATTAAGCCATCAATTGTAGAAAGGTCAGGTTCGCCATTTTCATCAAATCGTGCTTTCTTAAAACTCGCCTCAACTTTATCCTTCATACTTTCAGCAAATATTATTCTGCCTTGCTGCATAAAATCACGTAGAATCAATACTCGTTTTTTGACTCTTTCTTCGTATTCTATTTCTTCTTGAGATTTCATAAATGTGCCGTCGTCATATGATTTTCGTTAACGTTCCATGGCTTCGGTTTTCGGGCGGTAAAGTACCCAGCACACACCCTGCAAGCCAACCGCCTACCAAATGTACATAAATTTTTCTAAAGGGAAAATTGCCCAAACCTATCCCGAAAGGCGGGATCAAGGGGCTGTTACCTGCTGGCACTTCAATCAGTATTATTCCTAAAGTAATCCTCATTCCATCCACAATACAATCCTCTACTGTCAAATTCATGATAGCCAAATTTTTTATGATTAATGGGTTGGCTTATCATTCGTTCATGTATTTTTTTATGACAATTTGGGCAAAGAGCGATAAAATTATTGAAATCTATTTTTCTATACTTCGTTGATACTTGAGGTGTTATCGTTTCGTGAAACTCAAAGAATGGGAGTGTATAGGGTAGGTATTCATCATGTTTTACCCCGCAATGCGAGCATTTGCTGATGCCTTTTGACAATTTGTAATAAATTCTGTGATTGGTGACAAACTCTTCTCTTGACTTGTGAACATACAAGTGATTATACTCATCTACTACTTTTTTTGTTCTGCTTGATCGCCAAACATACCAATATTTTGAGCGATCTATCAATGAATCTTCAAGTCTAAATGTCTGAATCATCGAACATTCCGCAAACACTCTTCTTTTCCGATATTCGTTTAATAAAGGTAATGAGTACAATATCTCTTCACTAATTATATTTTTTATTCCGCATTGAATATCTTTTACAGGTAATTGCCAGAAAGAACGATTATAACATAAATAACGTTTTTCCTTACAAATATCTCGAACTCTAACTGGTTGCCCTGCAACATAACAAAAACCTATTATTCCGGGGGCAGTTGTTTTGCTTTTTCGATATAACAGAAAAATCTTTTCGCCTACTTTAAAATCAAAATACTTGTTAATTTTTTTTACGGATAAATATTGGAAATCTACCTCGCTTTTTTTTATCGGGTGCTCAGGTAATACATATAAATAGTCTGTTAATAGCATATTTTTTTCTAATTATAGCTGTTTACTATTTCATTTAACAACCTACTTTGTCGACTCGATTGCTGGTAACGGTTTGTCAGTTTGACTTTCGGGTGTATTTTACTAATAAATGTTGATAGGAAGACAATACTTTTTTCTTATCTAAAATGTTCAATCGAAGCACTTTACCAGCCATTGCGGCAAACTGCTTGTTGTGCGTAGGTTATTACTGGAAATTTATGTCTACATCGTCATATTTTGCAATTAATTCAGGTAAAGTCATTGTTTCTATCTCTAACTCTTTGCAAATAACTGGTATCTTTTTGAAAAGTTTGTTATCATTACTGCTTTCAGTTTCTTCTGTCACAAGAATTACCTGTTCGCCTTGATTTTTTAAATATAAAGACAAAATAACTTGTTTCATATCAGCACTTTCTATGAAACGAGTCTTCTCACTTTCGAATTCTACTTCTGAGATTCTTTTAGACTTCTTAACTGTCTGATTTACAAAAGTGTTGTTTAAATGATGAAAAAATTGTCTCGAATTTGGGGTAAGCAAACTGTTAGTTTTATATGGAACTTTTGAAGTTGTTCCGTCTGTTAGAAACGATAGTTTGGAAAGAACAAGACCTTTTGAATTGTATGTACATTCATCAAGAACTTTGTCTATAATGATTATTTCACCGATTTCGATTTTCGATTTAAAAAATTGGAATAAAACTTCTTTTTTGTCAAATGGTAAGTAGTAACGAACCAACGACAAGAGCGAATTGGTATCGATTACTACTTTCATTGTAAATACTTTTCTAATCTATCAGGTGAAATATTCAGGGTTTTACACACATCATATTCATTTATCACTCCTTCATAAAAGGCTGTTTGAATGGTTGATATTAGTAAGGGTGAATTCATTGGTTTGGGTGTTGATCCACCTTTTTGAACACCTTTTATTTTGTCAAGTTCTCTTTTTTTCTTTTCTTCTTCTTGACGTAGTCTGTATTGCTCGTCAAAGTCAGCCTTTATTGTATTATAGTTACTTTGAGTAATTTTTTTCTGAAATAGAAGTTTTGTAAATAAGGCAATCTTGCTTAAATGGGTTTGCTTTGAAATACTTTCAATCATTTCAAAGTGATAGTCATTTGTTCCATCTGCTTTTTCAATTTGTTCAAATGCTTTATTGTATTCTCCTGTAAGAAAATAATATGCAAAGTCATTGCACCATCTCTCGATAACTGAAAGTTTGTTATTTGCAAAATTTAATATATCGAGCTCCTCTATTTCTTCTTCATTAAGCAAGTAATGACCCAATTCGTGAACAAGTGTAAAAATTTCTCTTCTAAAAGAAGACTGCTGTCTTTTGAGAACAATTACATTTGGTGCTAGAAAAAAACCGTCAATATTTGCCTTCTCTTTTTTATTCCAAGTTTCAACAAACTCGAAAACTAAAATATTTTTCTCGGCAAATTTTGAGATTAATGCTCGTAGAAACTCCTTTGGTATTGGATTGAAATCAGGATATAATTCTTCTCTAATTTTTGTCGCAACCGCTTTCGGGTCATCTTTAACAGAAAAAACAGGTAGCGTCCTATCAATATTTATCTCGGCCAATTTTGAGATGGCAGAAAGGGAAATCTTGAATTCTTCAAATTGATTGACAATCTTCTTTGCTCCAATGTTAAGGTCAGTTCCAAATTTATTTTTTCTAAAAAAAATACTTGCGTCTTTTGAAACTTCAGGAGATTTAGGGTCTAAATAGTAGTGTAGTCCTTTACTAAAGACCTTATCTATCCGCTTAAGGTGATTGATTTTGATTTCTTTAGATAAAACATCGTCTTTGCTTAATGGATTCTTAAGCCCCTCACTAACAAGCAACAATAAATCCTCTACTGTCATTTTATACAATGATAGCAAGTATTTAAGTCTTGATATATTTTGTTCTACCTTCAAGAAATCTTCATTTGTTAGTTCAACAAACTTACAACTTTAAATCGTTTTTATGTCGATTTGTATGTCCTTTTGAGTTTACGAACAACAAAGCCTTGCACACCTCAGGAATCCCCATACACTATACCATGTAGTAGGTATTAGTTGTTAATTAAATTCATCTGTTTTTTTTCTTATTTTAGTTTCAAAATAAACTGAAAGCCTAACTAGAAGGTTTTCTTTAATAGATACTACATTATAACCTGTCACAAAACTAATGACGCCTGAAATTGTCAGAATTATCCAGGAAAAATTCCTTATCCAACTTTCTATTGCCGTTTGATTAAACCTCTCAATTACAATAACAACCAAAGAAATAAAGAATAAAACAATAAGCAAGATTTGAACTAATAAAATAGACGTTTTTGCTTTTGACTCAGATTTAACTTTGATTTTCTTGTTCCTATTTATTTGATTTTGTATTTCTTGCTGCTCCCTTTCTTCAAGCAATCCTAGTGTTGAGGTGTGCAAAGCTTTATACTTATCCCGCTCCTTTTGTGTCATCTCGTGTTTTTCCTTTTCTGACAAATACTTGACAGTTTCATCTTCTTTAATTTTCATTATTAATTCACTTAGTATTTCTTCTGATGTTTGTGATGTAAATTCATTTATATCACCTAATGTTTTGTTTTCTAGAATATTTATAGCTGCACGATGAGTTCGTAACAATACGTATTGTTCATCACTAATTCGGCCCTTTTCTTTTAACTTTTCTACATCATCAAGATATTTGGCTACAATCCTTTCATCAGGTTTTAAAGCCGCATAGCAATCTGCTATTATTTTCTTTTGGCTCAATATCTCAATCTGAGCTGGAGAATGAAGCCAAATTAAGGTCCCCAAAAAAACATCAGTTAAACAAGTAGGTAATGAATATCTTTGACCATTCTCTTGGATTTCAAATCTTCGACTCGCATAAGCTAATGAGCTATTGGTAGTAATAAATAAATATTTGCAATCTTTTAATGTCTTAGGCTTATTGCCTAGTCTATAACGGTATACACCCGAAAGAACTTGAACATCGCGGAGAATGGTATTATTTATTTTATTAACTATCTCATCATTTTTCTTTTTTCCTTCAGCACAAGCCAGCCTTTTTTTAGGAATTAAAGAATCATATGTTTCAATAATCGTATCATATAATTTTTCTTCATTTATCTGGAAATCTCGAAAATCATCATAATTTGGAATATCGGTATAGCCTATCCCATAATTCTCATAAATTGAATTCAAATCAAGTATTAATTGTTCAACATCATTTTCATTAAATCCATTTTCAACACAAGCCTTATAAGTCATTGTCCCTTTTGTTGGATCACTTTTCCCTTTTTCAAGTAATCTCAAAGCTTCTTGTAAATTTGAAGTAACTTCCTTATTTGTAATCTCTAAAACATAAATTTTTACATTTTCCTTACGTAAGATTGAAACCAACTCTTCTGCTAATGCTTTTTTATGAACACCATTAATTCCTAAAATATTGAAAATAAAAGGAGTATCAATAAATAAGTTTAATTTATTAAATTTCCCTGAGAACTGATTAAAATCTTGATATAGAATTGTTGCTGCAAGAGCATGACCAATGGTCAAATTCAAAATAAATTTGAAAAGGTCTGGTTCAAATCTGAACACATAACCAATAAAATCGTTAATAAGAAATTGTAATTTCTTATTAGGATTTATATTCGGAAGCAAAGTATTTCTTTCGGCTGCAAATAATAAATCTAAATCATGTTTTTTTAAATAACTTACAAGCCCATCCTCAATCTCTGTTGCTTCAAATTCTAATTTGTATTTTTCTTTAATAAATCTCCCTATTTCCTGTACAACATGTTCAAATTCTCTTTTTATTTGATTTGACTTTTTAGTAATATCAATATCTTGAAGTTTTTCTTTATTGGGAATAAATTTATTGCTTTCACGAATTAAATATTGCTTTTTTGAAAGTCTATTTAATATTGATAAGATTGGGTTTGAAGGAATTATCAAACCATATTCATCTTTAAAATCTTTTTTAATTAATTCAAGATTATCAATTGATATTTCAAGATATGATTTTTGCTTAATCAGAGTCGCAAAAAGAGGAATAAAATTTTCTATATAATCTTTCCTATTTATTTCCCAGTTTGTCCGAATAATCGCAAGACTAAATAATGTTCTATTCATATACTATAATTCTGAATGTATCGTGTACCATTTTATAATAAAATCCAACTCATTATACCCGCTACTTCGTTTCACTTATACACCCAAAAACGGATGGAAAGGGACAACTGTATAGCGTTTTAATAATATACATAAACAAAGATATCGAATAACCCAATAGGTGTCAATGTTTTATTTGCAGTAGTTGTACACAAAATCAAGAAGTTAACAACAACGCAAATTTTGTCGCCATTGGTAGTGTTTTAACGTTTCCATGTGGCTTCGCCACGATGGAAAGTTTTAGGGTGGGCAAAGACTTTCCAACGTCCATAGGACTTGGAAACGTCAAAATACAAAGGCTGTCTCCTTGGTGCAACCAAAGGTGGCTTCGAGGTCCTCAGCCGAACGGGAAAGATTATCTAAAACAGATAATCTAAAATGGATAATCTAAAATGGATAGTCTAAAATGGATAGTCTAAAATGGAAGCACAAAAAAAGCGCCTTTTGGGCGCTTCTTATGGTATATGTGAGTCTGTTACGCTAGCTCATGGATAACCAATCCGCTACGCAGCTTGGGCTCAAACCAGGTGGTTTTGGGTGGCATAATATTGCCCGTATCGGCAATATCAATGAGCTGCTTCATGGAAACGGGGTAAAGGGCAAAGGCCACTTTCATATCGCCGCTGTCCACACGACCTTGTAGCTCGCCTAGGCCACGGATACCGCCTACAAAATCAATACGTTTTGAGGTTCTTAGGTCGGCAATGCCCAAAATATCGTCAAGCACAAGGTTGGATAGGATGGTAACATCCAACACGCCAATGGGGTCGTGATCGTTGTAAGTTCCGGCCTTGGCGGTTAGCGAGTACCATTTACCCTCCAAGTACATGCTGAAATTGTGCAGCGCATTGGGGGTATAAATTTTGGTTCCCATCTCCTTCACCTCAAAATTCTTTTGCAGCTTCTCAATCAGCTGAGCGGGGGTTAGCCCGTTCAAATCCTTAATCACACGGTTGTAGTCAATAATCTTCAGCTGATCATCGGGGAAGATAACCGCCAAAAAGTAGTTGTACTCTTCGGTTCCGGTGTGGTTGGGGTTTTGGCTCTTCTTCTCCTGTCCTACCCTTGCGGCAGCGGCAGTTCTATGGTGGCCGTCGGCCACGTAAAGCGCAGGCATTTGAGCAAATATCTCGGTGATGCGCTTAATCTTGGCATCATCCTTTACCAGCCATAGGTGGTGACCAAATCCATCGGCAGCCACAAAATCGTACTCGGGCTTACTATTCTTTACCACATCATTCACAATGGCATCCATCTCTGCAACTGCAGGATAGCTAAAGAATACCGGTTCGATATTGGCATTCTGGTTGCGCACGTGGGTCATGCGGTCGTCCTCCTTGCTGGGCAGGGTTAGCTCATGCTTTTTAATTTTACCTGCAAGGTAATCCTCAAAATGGCAAGCGGCTACCAAGCCGTACTGGGTTCTACCATCCATGGTTTGCGCATAGATATAGTAAATCTCCTTATCGTCTTGTACTAGCCATCCGTTGGCTTTCCACTTCTTGTAGTTGTCTACGGCCTTGTCGTAAGCCTCCTGAGAATGGTCGTCGATAATTGGATCGAAATCAATCTCAGGCTTAATGATGTGCAGCAACGATTTCTCGCCTGCTTCGGCTTTTGCCTCCACAGAGTTTAGCACGTCGTAGGGACGAGAGGCTACCTCTTTGGCCAACTTTTGTGGGGGGCGTACCCCTTTAAATGGTTTTATTCTAATCATGGTTTTTTAATTATAACGTGAGTCGTGAAACGTGAAACGTGATCCCGACCAAAGGTCGGGAGTGAATCGTTATGCGATTAGTTATTAGACAACTTTTTTGAGATAGCGAATCAATCCTAAAATTATCTACCTTACCTTAACTATCTGATTCTGCACATTATCAGCATTATCAATAAAACCCAATCTATGGGAAATGAGAATCTGGGTTTCCATCTCGGCCAATGAACCTAAAGCGATATGTAGAAATCGTATGGTTTCCTTTGTGCTTTCTCTGGCACACCCTTCAGCAATATTAGAAGGGATTGAAATTGCTGCCCTTCTAATCTGCTGAACTAAACCATACTGCTCTTCTTTAGGAAAGGATTTTGTAACAGAATAGATGAGAAGCGAAAGTTCTACAGACTCGTTCCACGCATCCAACTCTTTATGATCCATCCTAAATTACAATAATCGTTTAACGTTTCACGAAATTACTATTTATTAACTTGATAAGTGCGATCGCCATTCTTAATAAAACTTACAATCTGGTTAGCTGCTGCTAAACCGGCATTGATGTTAGCCTCTGAGGTTTGAGCACCCATTTTCTTGGGAGTTGCATAAATGCGTCCTTCGAACTGAGCAACCCACTGTGCGTGAGCATCGGCAGCAACGTCAGTTGCATATTTCAGGTCGGCTCTCTCGGCAAATGCTTTGGCTAGTCCTTCCTCGTCAATCACCTCTTTACGTGCAGCATTGATAAGGGTACCGCCTTTAGGCATTTTGCTTAGCAGGTCGTAACCAATAGATTTCTTAGTTTTATCGTTAGCAGGGATATGCAGAGAAACATAGTCGCAAGTTTTATACAGCTCTTCGGCAGTAGCTACCTGCTTAACGCCGGGCATATCAATAGTTCCACCTGTAGGACGGAAAACGTAAACGTCCATTCCAAGGCCCAAACCGTATTTAGCTACCAATCTTCCAATATTTCCAAAAGCATGGATACCCAATTTTTTACCGGCCAGCTCTGTGCCCGAAACAGGGGTAAACTGGTTGCGTGCCATGTAAATCATCATACCGATGATCAGCTCGGCTACAGCGTTGGAGTTTTGTCCGGGGGTATTCATACCCACTGCACCTTTTGCGGTAAGCGCTTC
Organism: uncultured Rikenellaceae bacterium; assembly: GCA_964554585.1. Classification (GTDB taxonomy): domain Bacteria; phylum Bacteroidota; class Bacteroidia; order Bacteroidales; family Tenuifilaceae; genus Perlabentimonas. The sequence goes on along the minus strand of CAZKPD010000010.1, from coordinate 1,745 downwards.
CAGGTCAAGGTTATCATAACCTGCACCAGCACGAACAACTATCTTAAGCTGTTTAGCAGCTTCAACCACCTCTTTGGTAACCTTATCGCTACGAACGATAATGGCATCCACATCGGCAACAGCATTTACAAAATCGCTTTGTTGCGTATATTTCTCTAAAAGTGCCAGCTCAAAACCTGCACCTTCAACAATCTGACGAATCCCGTCAACTGCAACCTTAGCAAAAGGCTTATCAGTTGCTACAAGTACTTTTGTCATAACTTTTAAGTAGATTTTAATTAATAATTCATTTAATAAGGGTAAAAAAAGGCTGGACAAAAAGCCAGCCTTCTATAGAAGTGCATGACTAGGCATGCAATTTTTCGAACTCCTTCATGCAGTCCACCAGCGCCTGAACGCTCTCCATGGGGCAAGCATTGTAGATAGAAGCGCGGAATCCACCAACCGAACGGTGTCCTTTAATACCCACCATTCCGGCTTTTTTGGCAAACTCCATAAACTCAGCCTCTTTCTCTTTGTACTGATCGGCCATTACAAAGCACACGTTCATAATAGAACGGTCTTCTTTTACTGCTGTTCCTACAAACATTTTGTTGCGATCAATCTCATTGTAAAGCAGGTCGGCTTTTGCCTGATTGGTTTTTTGCATTGCAACTAAACCACCATTGTTTTTAACCCACTTCAAGGTGTGATTCATAGCAAAAATAGACACTACAGGAGGAGTGTTGAACATAGAGTTGTCTTTGGGTTGCTCCCCAATATGGGTAGTGTATTTAACCATTGAGGGAAGCTGGCGCTTAACGGTTTCGAGCAGATCTTTACGGATAATTACGAAAGCAACGCCTGCAGGTCCTACGTTTTTCTGAGCACCACCATAAATCATGGCATACTTCTTCACATCCAAAGGACGGCTCATAATATCGGAGCTCATGTCAGCAATTAGCGGCACAGGGCTGTCGATATCGGTCTTAATCTCGGTTCCGTAAATGGTGTTGTTGGTAGTGATGTGGAAATAATCCGCATCGGTAGGAATTTTATATCCTTTAGGGATATAGGTGTAATTCTTATCGGCTGAGGAAGCTACCACTTCCACCTCACCGTACAATTTAGCTTCTTTGGCGGCTTTTTTTGCCCAAACACCGGTCTCAAGGTATGCAGCTTTCTTATTCAAGAAGTTTGCTGCAAGGGTGAAGAATTGGGTTGATGCACCACCACCCAGGAACATGATGGCATACTCCTCAGGAATATTCAGTAGATCTCTCCAAAGCTGCTCAGTCTCAGCCATTACCTTTTCCCAACCAGGGGTACGGTGAGAAATTTCCAGAAGCCCGATTCCGGTATTGTCAAAATCGCGAATAGCTTCGATGGTTGCCTCAACGGCCGGCCTTGGAAGGACACAGGGTCCCGCATTAAAATTATGCTTTTTCATAGTTTGGTATAGTTTTAAATTGTTACACAATCAATATATTTTCGGTCAAATTTCTAACTTTTTTACCTCATTTCCTAATAATTTGAAATGTTATAAAGAACGTAAAACAAAACAAATTAACAGGCAAAAGGTAGATTTGCAGACCTCTACAGATAGTCCCTAAACAGATTGACCGCAAAAGGGCTCTAGAAAAGTGCTGCACATGGGGCGTTTCGCCCTAAATTACTTCTTATAAATAGGAAGTTTTACTACTTGTGCCTTCAGCAGCTTATCCCTCACCTTAACAAAAATCTCGGAATCGGCTTTGCTGTATTCG
>CAZKPD010000009.1:35757-37737 GCA_964554585.1 uncultured Rikenellaceae bacterium | reverse complement strand
GGTAAAGAATAGCGGAATAACCCTTTCCTTATGGTCCAGCATCTGAATACTCTTAATAAGCCCAAACTTATCGAGTATGGGCATCATGATAATGGGAATAACCAGGGTATTTAGGGCTACGATAAACAGGATTACCCTTTGGGCTTGAAATGGCAAAAAAAATATTTGAGAGGTGGTGAAGAACACGAAAAGTACTCCTACCGAAGGCATGATCAACGGGTGAAATAAGCCCGAAACAATATGAGCCAACCCTTTTCGCATACACTACAGCTCCTTTCTAAGCCTTGCTACAGGTATTCCCAGCTGTTCTCTATATTTAGCCACCGTACGGCGGGCAATGGGATAGCCTTTCTCCCTAAGGATCTCCATCAACTTCTCGTCGGTAAGCGGACTGCGCTTATCCTCAGAATCCACACAATCGCCTAATATTTTTTTAATCTCTTTGGTTGATACCTCTTCACCCGAATCGGTCTGCATCCCCTCACTAAAGAAGTATTTGAGCGGGAAAATACCATACCTGGTCTGCACATATTTGCTGTTGGCAACTCGCGAAACCGTTGAAATATCCAATCCCGTCTCCTCGGCAATATCCTTTAGGATCATGGGTTTAAGCTGCACCTCCTCTCCCGACCTAAAGAAATCCTCTTGGTATTTCACAATGGCGCGCATGGTAAAGAGCAGCGTGTTTTGACGTTGCTTAATGGCATCGATAAACCATTTGGCCGAATCGATCTTTTGCCGAACAAAGGCCACGGCTTCCTTTTCCTGTTTGGAGGCGTTATCCTTATTGGCCACGTACGACTCGATCATGTTGGAGTACTGGCGATTTATGCGCAGTTCGGGTACGTTTTTAGAGTTCAGGTTGAGGATTAGCTCCCCATCCACCTCTTCGAGGATAAAATCGGGAACAATATGGTACGATACCCTGCTGTGAGGATCGTGCAAAGAACCTCCCGGTTTGGGGTTGAGCTTTAGAATCTCATCAATGGCACCCTTCAGCTCCTCATCGGTAAGATTAAGCCTTGACATAATCTTATCGTAATGCTTACGGGTAAACTCATTGAAATGGTGTTTTAGAATCTCTCGAGACAGCTGAATCTCGGGCAGGCTCTGATCTTTACTTTGTATTTGCAGGAGGAGGCATTCTTGCAGGTCGCGTGCTCCTACGCCTACCGGGTCAAAATCGTGAATTACATGGAGGATCTCTTCCAGCTCCTCCTCGGTAGTTTCTACACCAACGGTAAATGCCAAATCGTCGGTAATGGCCGAAAGGCTTCTGCGCAGATACCCGTCATCGTCAATATTGCCAATGAGGTAAAGACCCAACTTCTTTTGCTGATCGCTAAGTACCCTAAGCCCTAGCTGACTGGCAAGATGCTCATGAAAAGAAACTCCGGTAGAAAACGGAATCTCTTCTCGTTTATCATCCTTGGAGTAGTTATTGGCCATAAGCCGATACTCAGGTATATCCTCATCGTTGAGGTAATCCTCAAGGGTAAACTCCTCGTCCTCGTTGTTGGTGGTCTCTTCCTGCTGTGGATCCTCTCCCTCACGAAACTCATCCTCAAACTCCGAACCCTCTTCGAGGGTTGGGTTCTCCTCCATCTCTTTTTTAATGCGCTGCTCAAGCTGCATGGTAGGAATTTCCAACAGCTTAATTACCTGAATCTGCTGTGGCGATAACTTTTGAAGTAGTTTTTGCTGTAACTTCTGCTTGAGCATAATGGGTCGATTTTACTTAAAACTCACAATGATTGGGAGTTCGCGGGAATGGGATTACATCACGAATATTCCCCATACCCGTAACAAACAGCAATAACCTTTCGAATCCAAGTCCAAACCCGCTATGGGGAACGGTTCCGTATTTACGCGTCTCCATGTACCACCACATCTCTTCGTGGGGTATATTTAGCTCCTTAATGCGATTGGTTAACAGCTCATAGCTCTCTTCGCGCTGCGATCCGCCAATAATCTCACCAA
>CAZKPD010000009.1:16354-35747 GCA_964554585.1 uncultured Rikenellaceae bacterium | reverse complement strand
CCGCGGAAACAGAACGTCCATAGCCTTAACGGTCTTATTGTCCTCATTGAGCTTCATGTAAAAAGCTTTAATCTCCTTGGGATAATCAATAAGAATTACCGGCCTTTTAAAATGCTTTTCTACCAAATATCTTTCGTGCTCGCTCTGCAAATCGGCTCCCCAGAATACCGGAAATTCCCATTTAACATCGGTCTTTTCGAGTATTTCAATGGCCTTGGTGTAAGTTACCCGCTCAAAACGATTGTTTACAATAAGATTCAACCGATCGAGCAGCTCCTTATCCCACATCTTATTCAGGAATGCCAAATCGTCCTTACAGTGTTCAAGGGCGTATCCTATAAGATATTTAAGGAAATCTTCGGCCAAATCCATGTTGTCCTCCAAATCGTAAAAAGCCATTTCGGGTTCAATCATCCAGAACTCGGCCAAGTGCCTTGGGGTATTGGAATTCTCTGCCCTAAAAGTGGGTCCGAATGTGTAAATCTCCGATAGGGCCAAAGCGCCCAATTCGCCCTCTAGCTGTCCCGATACGGTGAGCTTAGCCTCTTTGCCAAAAAAGTCTTTTGAGAAATCGACTTTACCATTCTCTTTGCGGGGCGGGTTATGCATATCGAGGGTAGTAACCTTAAAGAGCGCACCTGCACCCTCCGCATCCGATCCGGTGATAATGGGCGTGTGCAGATAGGTAAACCCTTTGTCGTTAAAATACTTATGAATGGCAAAAGCCATGGCATGACGTATGCGCAGCACTGCGCTAAAGGTGTTAGTGCGAGGCCTCAGGTGTGCAATTTCCCTAAGGAACTCTAGGCTATGCCCTTTCTTTTGCAGCGGATAGGTAATCGGGTCGGCCTTCCCGTATATCTCTATGGTTTTGGCCTGAATCTCAACGGGCTGTTCGGCGCCGGGCGACTCTACCAAAAGTCCGGTAACGCTAAGGGATGCACCAGTGGTAACATCCTTTAGAAATTCCTCACCAAACTGCGCCACATCGGCTACCACCTGAATATTGTTAATGGTTGACCCATCATTCAGTGCAATAAAGGCAACGTTTTTGTTCCCTCTCCGTGTTCGTACCCAACCTTTTACAACCACATCACCCCCGGTTTTGCCTTGTTTAAGGATCTCAACTATTTTCGTTCTTGATTTTAGTGTCATGCCATACTGATTAAAAAAATAAAACTACATCCAGGTCTATTCACCTGCTGCAGTAGGCAAAATTAACCAATTTTGCGATACATACAGGTTTAGTACTAAGAATATTGGGAATGGGGTATGAATTTTGATAAGGCGCATTTTTTAAACGCTATGACCCATAGTAGGTTGACAGCTTCTTTTTAAAAACCTCCTCATTGGCCTCGTTAATGGCCATAATAAGCGCCTCTATTTTCCCCAATCTCAATTCAAACTCCTCCGTTGAAAGAGTGTGCTGATCGCTAAAAACCACATGATCTATCCTGTAACCGGTATAGTCCAATGTCATGGCCACAGCCGCATTGTAATTATCAAAAATGATAATTGAGGGAAGATGGTTGGCGCTATACCTAAGTACCGAAGAGATAACATTGTTTTGTATGAATGAGATTTGATCGGTTCCCAAATACTTTGCACCCAACAACAGCCTTACCAAATCAATTTGAGCCAGTAAAACCCGTTGTCCCTGAGCTGTTAGCTCATCATATTTTTTTTGTGAGGTAGAAAGGAATAGTTCGATGAACCGTGAGGGAACTCCATGCAAATCCTGCAGATCATTCTCCTTTTTCCGTTTCTTATACTCGCTTTGTGCCAACTTTTGATCCGACGGGAAATAGTGTTTCCATTTATGGGTTCGTTTCCAGGTTTTGGTTTTAGGCTTCGGCTTCCATGTGGTTACCGGTCGCTCCATAATGGGGTCGTAAAGGTTAAACTGCTTTGACTCTAATGAATAGATAAGGCTGTTCACAAAGTGAACATACCCGCCACCCAGCGTACGATGTAACGACGACCACAGGGTTTTGGGAGCACCCTGAGGAACGGTATCCTTTTCTGCATTAGCCTCTAGCTCTAGCTTACGGGTTTTGATATATTGGATAAAGTCCTCATCCAGGTTAACGGGATAGTATGTGGTTGAGCCCTTTGCATTGTCCTCAACAAATTCTTCGGCGTGGTGAAGCGCACGGATATCCATCACATGGTTTGTATCATTGGAAAGTTTTACGTGAAGCTTAAAATCACGTCCCCACCGCATTTCGCGGATTGTGGGATTTACTGCCTGACCCAGGGATAAACTCGCCCAAAGGGTGAGCAACAAAGTGCCCATAAACCATGATGTTCTCATATCGTTGGTTATTAATGTAAATATGGGGTAAAGATATGAAAAAGTAGTCTACTAATCCCAATACTTACCCCTCCCATTTGGGGCTAAAACACCAATACGCCCATTCCGTAGCACTAGGAATAAGGATGCCAATAAAAAGCAAAACCAAACTATCTTTGTAATTAAATGCTTTACATTTGTCCAGTAATCTTACCGTACCATGAATCAACCGAAACGGATTATAATTGCCATTACCGGAGCCAGCGGCTCCATATATGCCCAAAACCTAATAGGGAAGCTAATGGCTATCAAATCCGATTTTACGGAGCTAGCCCTTATTGTTACCGAAACCGGTGAACAGGTATGGCAATACGAGTTAAGCAGCAATCTTCCCCATGGAGAGCCCATTAAGCGCTACTCCAACTCTAACCTTTTTGCCCCACCCGCCTCGGGTAGTTCAGGCTACGATGCTATGGTGATAGTCCCCTGCAGTGCAGGCACTTTGGCGCGGATTGCAACAGGCATGGGTAACAATTTGCTTACCCGTAGTGCCGATGTGATGCTAAAAGAACGGAAACCGCTTATTTTAACCCTTCGCGAAACTCCCTATAGCCTAATCCATATTGAGAATATGCAAAGGGTTACCCAGGCCGGAGGCATTATCCTCCCGGCAAGCCCTTCGTTCTACTCACACCCTAAAAGTATCGATGAGTTGGTGGATACGGTTACCAATAGGATTCTGACAATACTGGGAATTAAAAATAATGGATTTAGCTGGGGAAGTGAAGGGTAAGCCTAGCTAATTACCCGCATAGGCCAATGCACCGATGCTCACCCTGCATCCCTCAATGGCCAATAGCTTTTCGGCACAAACCTCCATGGTAGCTCCGGTGGTAATCACGTCATCCACTAGGAATAGGTGTTTCCCCTTTAGCTCTTCATCATTCACAACCCTAAAGGCATTCTCCACATTCCTAATTCGTTCGGCACGAGTTTTTTTGGTTTGAGTTTCAGTAAACTCATGGCGTACCAAACCGTTCGTTTTTACTTGTACACCCAAGCCTTGGGCTACTCCACGGGCTATGGCTTCGGCTTGGTTGTACCCTCTCAATTTTTGTTTTTTAGGATGAAGCGGTACGGGTACAACATAGTCTATATCTTGGTATAGCTCCGATTTGGCCAGCACCTGCCCAAAGGCCAATCCCAATGCAACACCCACATCGTATTTTCCCTTATACTTAAGCTTATGCAGCAAAGGTCTATACTTGCTGCCCTTAGTAAAAAAGAAATAGGCACAGGCATTCTCAATGCTCACTCTCCCCCAAAAGGTTTGGGCAACCGGGTTGTTGGCATCCTCCCAAAAACGGGTTAACGGCATTTTGTAATGGCATGAAGTGCAAATCACCCGCTCTCCATGCTTTAAATCGGTTTGGCACACGGCACAAATCCGTGGGTAAAAGAGATGAATAAACCCTGAAAGAAAATCTTTGGGTAAGGCCATTATTCAATTCGTGTCCAAACTACTTCGCGACCAATAAGGGATACCCCTACATATCCTCTCACATGCAACTTTTGCATATCACCACTAAGCTTAAGAATACTCTTATAACTTTTCCCGCTAGTTGGATCATAAATTGTGCCACCACTCCACCGATTTCCTACGCTATCGTATACAAACCCCTGCAGTATACCGAGTCCAAGCATTTGCCGTTGGCGCAGCTCTTTGTTCGGATTCTTAACATCTAAAACGAGATTGCCATGCTCATCAGTCGCCTTTAAAACCCAAGTTGTTACGCCATTAAACTGTCCACATTCATCTTCTGAAATGCAGATATGACAATCCTGATCCTGAGTTAGCCAAACACCAATGACTCTTGACCTATCCTGAGCAAAAAGGATTGCTCCGGGCATGAACAATAAGCAGAAAAAAAGATAATAACGCATGACGGTTGGAATTTTAGATTAAACGCAATTTAACTCTTTTTTATTACATTTTCAATGGACAAAATTACTATAAAAAACTTATATCGCACTGAATACCTGCGGAATAGAAAAAAGTTAAAACCTATTTAAAGATATTAATTCTAGGTTTTTCTGGTCAAACACTTCAAATTGGCTAGATATTTTTAACTTTAATGCGTAATAACAGATTAACAAAATTCTCTCCTCTTGATATACCAAATAATTCGTTCTATGAAAAGAATCTTACTATTAGCTTTTGTTTCACTTTGGGCAAGCACCAACATTCTTAGCCAAAACATTGGTTTTTACCTTATTAAGGAAAATGTAGAAACCATAATGAAAAATCCAAACCTAATCACCTGCGATCCTCAAGTTCTGGATTACTCATTCGATTTCTTGGGCTCCATGGAATTTCTCGATTCACCCCGTAAAGGTGATGAGCAGGGCCTCGCCAGTGGTTTTTTAGATAACTTTAACCTGTATGGCGAAATGGTGGTTACTCCGGGAAGCATTATGCTTAGGTTGCCCATTCGATACACCTTAGGCAATTTTCGTCTATCGCTTACCTTGCCCTACTATTTTAGCCGAAGCATGAACTATACCCATGGAACTGTCTCTGCTTATGGACTAGGAGACATTCAATCTGCTGTGACCTACAGGCTGAAAGGGAAAAGTTTTCAATCAGAATTTATTGTTGATGTCAAACTTCCCACCGGCAATCACAATAAGCTGGTTAAAGGATATCTAGTTCCGTTAGGAACAGGAAGTTATGATTTTTCTGCTGGTAATTCCTCACAGTACACCATCAACAAATTATCCTTCCTAGGGAATGTGCACTATAGGGTAAGCGGAGCGCATCAACGATTGGTGGAAATTATCTATAACGATTTTGATGGCACCGAGCTGATCAACTATTCAATTACCAACGGAAACACTTTTATTGCAAACCTTACCGGCAGATACAAGTTGGGCTATGGGCTATCGGTTATGGCTGGAGTAAGTGCAATAAACAATGGCTCAGGTTCTTTCTCGCGAAAGCACTCTTACAGCTGGGATGAGCCCGATAAAGAGTTTTTAAACCAAAATGCGCATCAAGATTTTACTTATGTGGATTTAAGTGTAGCTCTGGCATATAACATATACGGGTTCTATCTATTTGCCAATTTCAGGCCCCCCCTATATACGCTCTACAACCAGCTGAACACGGAACAGAAAAGGGATCCCATGTTCTATTTTAAGCTAAGCCGTAAACTTTTTTAACCCATTTATTAGATACGTTTAGTTATGAAAAACAAAAATATTTTACTCAGATTAGCGGTAGTTTTAGCTGTTTTTATGATGGGTTGTCAATACGACAACACGCTAAAACTGGAACCCTTAGCCAAGGTGAGCCTTGAGGTAACGGGAATACAAACGAAAGCATTAGCTTCGGAATTTACTGGCATTATTACCATCTACAACCAAGGGAAGACCATAAACTCCTACACGGTTCCGTTTGTGCTTGCAGAGAACGGATACATGGCGCAAGGCCATGTGGAGATTCCTCTTAACTTGCCTATAGCTATTGGAGCCTTGATTGACTTAGGAAATAGCATATGGCATGGGCAAAGCAGCGAGTTTGTTACAACAGATGGCGAACCCCCATTGAAAATAAGCATTGCCCTTTCGGGTGGTGAAGGGGTAGATTTTCCCATTGTACAAACCACAGCAGTTACAAACACCAATATGACCTATGCCGATTTGGGTGGGGAGATTATCAATGAGGTTGGATCTGAGGTAACCCGAAGAGGAATAGTTTGGGGCACTTCATTCTCTCCTACGCTAAGCGATAACGATGGTTTCACCGAAGAGGGTGAGGGTATGGGTATTTTTTCTAGTAGAATTTCAGGCCTTGAGCGTAGTACATCCTATTTTGCCAGGGCCTATGCCCAAAACAGCACAGGCATTGGCTATGGCATTGTCCTAGAGTTTGAAACCTATCCCGAAAGTGGCACATTTATAGACGAACGGGATTTAAATGAATACCGTTTTATTGCCATAGGCAACCAGCTGTGGATGGCTGAAAATCTTAAATTTTTGCCTGCTATTTCTAAAGAAATGAGTGATATTTCTACTGAAGAACCTATGTATTATGTAAATGTTTATTATCCTGATCAGAGCTATTCTTATGACCCCGACAACTGGAATCTGGATATCGCCAAAGCTTCACCTAACTATCTCAATTATGGTGCGCTGTACAACTGGGTTGCCGCTAGCGAAGCCTGTCCTACCGGTTGGCACCTGCCCTTATCTGAGGAGGTTGGTGTGCTTGCAACGTTATTGGGAGGATTTGATGTGGCCGGAGGAAAAATGAAAAGTACCACCAACCATTGGGATGGTGATAATGAAGGGGCAACCAACGAGAGCGGTTTTACCGGGTTACCCGGCGGCACAGTAGATAAAAATGATGGTTCTTTTGGAATAGGCCAAGAGGGTTTTTGGTGGTTAGGCGACTTACCTTATGAGCAAGATGACGAACTGTTTGGAAAAGGATTTTATCTTGGGATTTATACAGAAGAGCTATATATCTATGATAATTACTCGGAAAATGGTTTTTCCGTTCGCTGTGTAAAAGATTAGTGCAAAGCGATTTCCTTATTGACCATGTACCAAAGAAGGTTTTCACTAATTTAAAAGAACAAAAGAGCTCTAATCCGTGACAAAATAAGCAGGGGTAACGCCTTTACGCATTACCCCTGCTCCTAAAATCATCATTATCTTCTACCCTATTGGCTTCGAGTCCACATAACTTCACGTCCAATGAAGGAGAATCCAATATATCCTTTTACAGAAAGTTTATTGGGATCATCGCCAAACCACATTAAACATTTGTACGTTTTCCCGTTTTTAGGATCATATATGGTTCCATTTATCCATTCTCGGTCTTTGAGATTATACTCAAAGCCTTCCAAAATTCTCAACCCCAACATCACTCTACTTCGCATCTCTTTCTCGGGATTTTGCTCATCTACCTTAGGTTTTCCATCCTTTAACGGTTCTTTCAGCCATGAAATCTCTCCGTTAAACTTCCCTTTGGCATCTTTTGTAATGGTAACTTTGCTATCCCCATACTGGGTTAGCCAGACTCCCACCACTTTATCGGCATCTTGCCCAAACAATCCCAATACCATAAGCATTAGAATAAAAAATCCGAAAATCTTTTTCATAAAATGCATGTTTTAAAGTTTGGTGCAATATAATCTATTTTAAAATATTTTGAGCTTCCCCATAATCAACTTTTGTACATACTCGGAAATAGGTTTGCCCACTTTTAATGCTTGCTACTTTTAAAGTACCTTTGCTTTGCCTTAAAAGATGAGTTTGCAGTACCAAATGAATGTTTTCGTTTTTATAGCTTTAGCCATTCTTTGTTTGACCCCGTGGGTTTCGCCACCCATGGCACTATTTATGGGTATCGTTTTTGCCCAATTCTATACTCACCCCTACTTATCATTTAACAATAAAGCAACAAAGTACCTACTTCAGGCCTCGGTAGTGGGTTTGGGGTTTGGTATGAACGTAACCGATGCCCTACAAACGGGCAAAGAGGGTGCGGTAATCACCGCGGTATCTATTGCGATTACCCTGTTTTTAGGGCTAGCATTAGGTAAAATTTTCAAAGTTGAAAAGACTGCTTCATTCCTAATTTCGGGAGGAACGGCCATTTGTGGGGGTAGCGCCATTGCCGCCCTCTCGCCCATTGTTAAGGCCAATGATAAGCAGATTAGCGTTGCCTTGGGAACGGTTTTTATCCTAAACTCGGTGGCACTCTTTATCTTTCCTCACATTGGCAAATGGCTTAACCTGCCCCAACCCGATTTTGGGTTATGGTGTGCTATTGCCATACACGACACCAGCTCGGTGGTGGGTGCAGCTGCAAAATATGGGAACACGGCTTTGGAGATAGCCACCATGGTAAAACTTACCCGTGCGCTTTGGATTATTCCCCTTGCCCTTTTCAGCGCAATGTGGTTTAAAAGTAAAGATACCAAAATTGAAATTCCCTACTTTATCGGGCTATTTATCATAGCAATTATCGTTAACACCTATGTGCCTTTTATGAAACCCTTGGGACCAGGTATTGTGATTGCTGCAAAGAAAGGGTTAACCCTAACCCTATTCCTTATCGGTTCGGGGCTGTCAAGGGAGTTGCTAAAGTCGGTGGGGGTAAAACCTATTTTACAAGGGGTTACCCTTTGGGTAACTATCTCGGTACTCAGCCTTTTGGCTATTGTTTGCCTGCATCTATAACCGGAATCATGAGGGTTATCCATTCCCCCTCCCAAACAGATTCCTTACCAGTTCCTCAATTTTTGAAACGCCCACCACCTCAATGTTCTTATAGCTTTGCTGACCTTTTAGGCTGTACTTGGAGACAAAAATCTTTTTAAATCCTAGCTTTTGGGCTTCGGCTATGCGCTGGTCAATACGGCTCACCTGACGTATCTCGCCCGAAAGGCCCACCTCAGCCGCAAAGCAGTAGAGGTTGGGAATGGTAAGGTCGAAGTTGGAAGAGAGAACCGCTGCCACCACCGCCAAATCCATGGCAGGATCGGTTACGCGCAATCCTCCGGCCAAATTTAGGAACACATCTTTTGTGGCCAATCTAAACCCGGCACGCTTTTCCATTACGGCCAGCAGCATGTTCAACCGACGGGTATCGTAGCCCGTAGAGGAGCGTTGCGGGGTTCCGTAGGCGGCTGTGCTAACCAGCGCCTGAGTCTCAATCAGAAAAGAACGATTCCCGTCCATGGATGCGGAGATGGCCACCCCGCTCAGCTCCTCTTCGCGGTGCGAAAGGAGAATCTCTGACGGGTTGGGCACCTCAAAAAGCCCTGCCGTTTGCATCTCAAAAATGCCCAACTCAGATGTGGAACCAAATCGGTTTTTAATGGATCGAAGGATACGATAAAGGTAGTTGCTGTCGCCCTCAAACTGTAGCACCACATCCACAATATGCTCCAGCACCTTGGGACCTGCAATACTACCATCTTTGGTAATGTGCCCTATGATTACAATGGGCACCCCTGTAGTTTTTGCGTACCGCAAAAGGGCCACCGCACACTCCCGCACTTGCGAAACGGAGCCGGGAGACGAATCGATGGTATCGGTATATAGGGTTTGAATGGAATCAATTACCAGCAAATCGGGATTCACCTCCTGCGATTGGGTCAGGATATTTTCCAGCAGGGTTTCGTTCAAGATTAAGCAATCCGAATCACCATCACTCAACCGGTCTCCCCTTAGCTTAACCTGTCTGGCACTCTCCTCGCCCGATACGTAAAGCACTTTAAGGTGATTTAGCTTCAAGGCCATTTGCAATGCCAGGGTTGATTTCCCAATCCCAGGTTCGCCTCCCAACAACACCAAAGAGCCGGGGACCAATCCGCCTCCCAAAATACGGTTAAGTTCCATAATACCCGTATCCAACCTTTTTTCGTTGCTAGACTCTATCTCTCGCAAGGGTTTGGGTACAGCAGTTCTAGACACCTCCACCAATCCTGCTCTAGGTTTGCTCTGGCTCACCCGCTCCTCCACATAGGTATTCCACTCCTGACATGAGGGGCATCTGCCCACCCACTTCACCGATTCGGCACCACAATTTTGGCATACGTAGCTGGTCTTTACTTTAGCCATACGAATAAGGATATCAATTTATTTACACCAGCAAATATGGTGAAAAAAATGGAGGAATCCCCAATGCGCCTTTCAGCTTATCTATACGGGATTTTCAGAATTTTTTTTGCTGGGAAAAAATCGAAAGAAGTAGGTTATGAACACAACCCCCATAATTACCATAAGGAGGGTTTGAGATTCGTGGGAGATAACTGCAAAAATCAGCCCTTCTTCCCAAGTAATGCCATAAAGTCCAAGTGCCATGGCAGTAATTACATGGAAAGCTCCAAAACCACCCTGTACGGGGGCTGCCATTCCCAATGACCCCACCACCAACAGGAAAAACCCGTCTATAGGCAGTAATCCGGAAGTGGGTTGGGTTGCAAAAACCAGCACCCAGGTCATCAACCAATAGAGAAACCACAAAAGCAATGTATATCCAACAAATTCCCATCGCCGCTTCATGGTAATCACTGATTTAAGCCCATCTAGCAAGCCTCGCCAAAGACCGGAAAGCTTATGGTGAAGTTTTTTTCCTAATAATCTGCTGCGGAACAGAAATAGCACAACTGCTCCTACCAACAATACTAGGGCCACATATAGCCAAGGACTGGCAACTAAAGCTTTTAGCTTCACCCAGATGGGAAGAACAGCTTCGCTGTAGATAAATTCCCCAAAGAAATCCATGCGCAAAAAGAAAACTGCTACCACAAGGATGAGCATCATCAGCACATCGAATGATCGTTCGATAAGCACAGTGCCAAACAGCGATTCAAAAGGAATTTTATCGGTTTTGCGCAATGATCCACACCGGGTAACCTCACCCAAACGGGGGAAAAGGAGGTTGGCTGAGTACCCGATGGCAAGAGCTCCAAAGGTATTGGTAAGTGAGGGTTTATAGCCCAAAGGTTCAATGAGCAAACGCCACCGTTGAGCCCTAACCACATGAGACAAAAAACCAAAAATAAGCGAGAGAATTACCCAAGTGTAGTTAGCCTCCCTAAAACCCTGGATAAGGGTGGCCCTATCCACATCCTTAAAAGCCAAATAGAGCAATGCAATGGCTATGCCCAGAAAGAGGACAATATTAAGCGCTTTTTTGACTTTCTTGTTCACTCTATAGGGTTAATAGTCTGATGGTTACACCAGTCGGTTGGTCTCAGTATCGGGAAAAATAATGGCGGGTTGAAAGTGCCTTGCCTCTTCGGCATCCATAAGGGCATAGGACATGATAATCACCACATCGCCCTCCACACATTTGCGAGCTGCCGGACCATTTAGGCAAATCTCTCCCGTTCCCCGCTCACCCTTAATCACGTACGTTTCCAACCGCTCACCATTGTTTATATTAACCACATGAACCTTCTCGTTGGCAATCAGGTTTGCCGCATCCATTAGGTCCTCGTCAATGGTAATGCTACCCACATAGTATAAATTGGATTCGGTAATGCGAACCTGATGAATTTTCGATTTAACAACCTCAATCAACATCTCCGTATGGTTTTTATCTACTGTTTTAGTATCACATTATCTATGAGACGAACCTCACCAACCTGAACGGCAATGCAGGCAACAACCTCTGCGCTGTCATCCCAACTGGCAATAGGTTCGAGGGTATGCGCATCGCACACCTCAAAATACTCCACCTTTAGCTCCTTATCTGCATTTACCTGACTAACAACCCAATCTACCAATTGTTTTACGCCCTTTTCTGCAACCAGATTGCGTGCAGCAAACAAGGTTTTTGCAATGACGGGGGCACTAGCTCTTTGCTTTGCAGAAAGCAAAGCGTTGCGCGAGCTCATGGCGAGGCCATCCTCTTCCCTTACAATGGGACATGGAACAATCTCTACATTAAAATGGAACTGACGCACCATATCGCGTATTATTGCCAGCTGCTGAAAATCTTTTTGTCCAAAATAGGCTCTTGTGGGTTGAACCATTTGAAATAGTAGGCTTACCACCTGCGCCACTCCATTAAAATGTCCGGGCCTGAACTTACCCTCCATCACCTTATCCAAATTCCCAAAATCGAAAACTCGAGTGTCGGGTGTTGGATATATCTCTTCTACAGTAGGCACAAATACTAGATCGACACCCACTTTTTGGCAAGCTGCCAAATCTTGCTCGAGTGTTCTGGGATAGCTGCGCAAATCGTTGGGGTTATTAAATTGTGTGGGATTCACAAAAATGCTGACCACAATCACATCGTTAGCCTTCCGAGCCGTCCTCATCAACTCAAGGTGCCCTTGGTGCAGAGCACCCATGGTGGGGACAAAGCCAAGGGTTAACCCCTTCGTTTTTATACCCTCTACTTCGGCCTGTAAGGCCTTTGCTGTGGTTACCGTTTTCACAAGCGTACTGGTTCTATTGAGTTGACAAAATTAGCTCTTTTCAAACATATGGCAAATAATTTAAATACTCTTCGAGGTGCTGATCACTAACCCCATTACAAATCGGTACAGTAAAAATCCGAGGGGTAATCAGCACCTCTATTTGGGCATCAAGAACCTGTATCATTTTTATTTTTAAGTTTTTATCTACTGCTAAAAAGCTTTAAATACAAAGGGATAACAAGTAAAGGGTTTGGTTTTATGGTTTTTTGTGGTATTTTTTTTATACTTTTGTATGTTGTATGCGGTTGAGTTGTTTTTGCTGACTTACCCATTAATTTAGAAATTTCACGGGATGGAGAACGTTAAAGTACTATTTGTCTCTCAGGAGATTACCCCTTATCTCGAAGAGACCAATTTGTCGATTATCGGGAGGAATCTTCCACAGGGTATCCAAGAGCGAGGGAGGGAAATAAGGACTTTTATGCCCCGATGGGGATCCATTAACGAAAGACGAAATCAGCTACACGAAGTGATTAGGCTTTCGGGAATGAACCTGGTAATTGACGATAGCGATCATCCACTTATCATAAAAGTGGCCTCTATCCAAAGTGCCCGAATGCAGGTTTACTTTATTGACAATGAGGATTACTTCCACCGTAAGCACATGTTTACCAATAGCAAAGGAAAATCTTTTGAGGATAATGATGAGCGGGCATTTTTCTTTGCGCGGGGAGTGCTCGAAACCGTAAAAAAATTACGCTGGGCCCCTGATGTTATCCACTGCCATGGTTGGTTCTCCGCTTTTTTACCCTTGCTTGCAAAACGAACCTACAAAGAGGATCCCATTTTTAGCAAATCGAAAATTATATACTCTGTATACAACGATAGCTTTGACACCCCTTTGGACTCAAATATTGGCAAAAAACTTATGCTAGAGAATGTTACCAAAAAAGATGTGGAAATTTTAGCCTCTCCCACCTACCAAAATGTAATGCAGCTAGCACTCAAATTCTCTGACGGAGTCATTTACGGAGAAAAAAATATTAAAAAAGATACCGATGATTATATTAAAACGTTAGAAATACCCGTTCTAGAATATCATGGTATGGAAGATTACATTGACCAGATTAACCATTTTTACGACCAGGTTTTAAATAGATTAAACAATGACAAGAAATAGCCAACCTGTAAAGGTCATAAGCAAATCCAAACAGATTCTTAGAACCACTCTTTCCTTTTTGTTCCCCTTGGTATTGCTTTGGAGCTGTATCAATCCTCCAAACTATTTGGGGGGAGACCTGCTTCCCGAGGATGATTTCGTAAGAGTAAAAACCGACACCTCATTTATAATATCGGCTTATACCGAACGGCTTGACACCATCCATACCAATAGCTTTACCGATGCGGTAATGGGTGAAACTTGGGATCCCATATTTGGTAAAACCAGAGCCTCATTCCTTACCCAGCTTAGATTAGAATATCTTAATTCCGATTACGGAACCGATCCGGTGGTCGACTCAGCTTTTCTCTACCTTAAACTCCTTGGCCAGCTGGGCAAAGAACCTATGCAATTTGCAATATATGAGCTTATCGACTCGTTGGCAACAGATTCTCTTTACAACGCTTTAGCTCCCGCTAGCAACATGTTTAATATTGAGGAACCCATTGGCCAAACCACCGAAGATTATGTGGGTGAAGAAACTATTCTAAAGATTCCTGTTAGCACCGAGTGGGTTCTCAACAGGCTGGTTAATCCAATCCTTGCGGACTCAACCATCGTATCTAGCCAAGACAGCTTTTTGAATCACATGTACGGCATTTACGTTGCCCCTATCACCACACTGAGTAGCTTCGGAAAAGGGATGTACTACTTTGATTACACCTCTTCGGATTCCAAATTAACTGTATTCTACCGAGATTTGGAAGAAAATGACACCATTAAGCTAAGCAATAGGTACAGTTTTGTGAATGCAAATATTCGGTATAACCTTTTTGATCATAATACCGAATTGGCAGATCCAAACCTAAAGGTTCAGTTCAATTATCCCAACGAGACCCTAGTGCAGGACTCGGTTTTCTACATCAAAGGATTGGGGTTGGCAAGGGGTATACTTATGTTCGACGATGTGATTGCATGGGCCGACTCTATGCCTGTGGCTATCCATAGGGCCGAACTGCTACTTGAGCTAGAAGAGCACCCAAATATGCCAAAGGATACCCTGATAGACCAGCTATTTATGTATAAGCTAGTGGACGGAAAACGGGTAGGCTTGGCTGATTATATCACTAATTCAAGCACCTTTGGGGGGAACTACAGAAAACCCACCAAAAATTATTCGTTCAATATTACACAACATCTTCAAGGATTGTTAAAAAACCCTGACTCCGACCTAATCATTTATATTGAACAAGTCGAATCGTACTTGCGAGCCAATAGCGCCGTGTTGCGTTCAGGGAGCCATAGCAGTCGAATTAAACTCATTGTTACTTACACCAAACTTTAATACGCTTTATGTGCGGAATCGTTGGATATAATGGAAGCAAAGACGCCTATTCCATTATAATTTCTGGGCTCAAAACCCTAGAATATAGAGGCGGAGATGACTCGGCTGGTATCTGTATTTTGGATGGGGATACCAAGATCTACAAACGAAAGGGAAATGTATCCGATTTGGAACAGTTCATTGGTGACAATCCTGTCAATGGAACCATTGGGATGGGACATACCCGTTGGGCAACCCATGGAGAGCCCAACGATATCAACGCTCACCCACATACCTCAATGCACGGTAAGTTTGTGATTGTTCACAACGGAATTGTGGAAAATTATGGATACCTGAAAGGGAAGTTGGAACGAAGAGGATACCAATTTATCTCCGAAACTGATACAGAGATTCTGGTTAACCTTATTGAATACATCTACCTAAAGGGTGAAGTGTCGGCAGAGATTGCGGTTAGGTTAGCACTCACAAAGGTGGTTGGTGCCTATGGCATTATGGTTATTTGCAATGATGAACCCGATACGCTTATTGCAGCGCGTAAAGGGAGCCCTGTGGTTATTGGCGTTGGAAGCAACGAGTATTTTATTGCCTCCGATGCTGCACCCATTATTGAGCATACCAAGAGCGTTATCTTTTTAAATGATAACGACGTTGCAATCATCAAGAAGAATGAGCTTACGCTCAAAACCATTGAGAATGAAACATTAATTCCGAAAGTTCAAACTCTAGACCTCGATATTCAGCAAATTGAGAAGAATGGGTTTGACCATTTTATGCTCAAAGAGATTTATGAGCAACCCCGAAGCGTAAGTGAGACCTACAGAGGTAGAATATCCTCCGACCATAAAAGTATCCATTTAGGTGGTCTATTTGCTGTGTTGCCCAGGCTGGTGAACGCAAAGCGGATTATAATGATTGGTTGTGGAACCTCGTGGCATGCAGCCTTGGTTGGCGAATACCTAATTGAAGAGTTTGCCCGCATACCCGTAGAGGTAGAGTATGCTTCGGAGTTTAGGTATCGCAACCCCATCATCTATAAGGATGATATTGTGATTTCCATTAGCCAAAGTGGAGAAACAGCCGACACGCTTGCTGCCATTCGTTTGGCTCGCCAAGCGGGAGCCATGGTTTTGGGCATTTGCAACGTGGTGGGTTCAAGCATACCTCGCGAAACTGATGCAGGAGTGTACACTCACGTGGGACCTGAGATAGGCGTTGCATCCACCAAAGCTTTTACCGGACAGGTAACCGTGCTTACCCTTATGGCAATGCTTTTGGGCTATAAACGCGGGAAGATTACCCAAAAGAGGTATGAGCAGCTCATTGCTGAGATGCTTGCCGTTCCCGAGAAGATTGAAAAGATACTTGAAGCTAACGAAAAGGTTAAAACCATTGCCAAGGTGTTTGCCAACGCCACAAACTTTTTGTACTTAGGCCGTGGATATTTCTTCCCCGTTGCACTAGAGGGTGCGCTTAAGCTTAAGGAGATTTCCTATATCCATGCCGAGGGATATCCTGCAGCAGAGGTAAAGCACGGTCCCATAGCGCTAATTGACGAGAAAATGCCTGTAGTAGTTATTGCACCACAGGACAGCACATACGAAAAAGTGGTGAGCAACGTACAAGAGGTTAAAGCCCGAAAAGGTATTGTAATATCCATTGTAACCGAAGGTGATACGCTAATCAAAGAGATTTCTGACTACAGCATTGAGATTCCTAAATCCAGCGAAATAGTAGAATCGCTATTGGCTGTGGTGCCACTACAGTTACTGGCATACCATATTGCCGTGTTTAGAGGTTGTAATGTTGACCAACCAAGGAACCTATCCAAATCGGTCACTGTGGAATAATCTCACGCGTTAGGTTAACCTATAAACCACAGCATCATGAGCACCCAAGGTGATTTTTAAACCTTGGGTTTTTTCTTGGGATATGGTAAACCGAATAGGCTCTGCACCATTTAGCATATCAATTCCCTCCCACTGCTCCTTACCGGAAAGTTGAACATGATTAATGGCATGCGATGGGATTTGTAGCTCAATGTCGTATCTATGGTGCAAATCGAAGTTGAGCACAATTAGCAGTATCTCTGTCCCACAAAACCGGAGATAGGCATAAATCTTTTGAGCATTTAAATGCTCATTGCCCCACATCAAATCGTAAAAGTTTCCGCTATGCAACGCTTTACGCTCCATCCGGAGATGGTTCAACCTAATGTAGAAATCTCTAAGCGCCTTTTGCTCCTCACTAAGCCTCTCGATGCTAAACTCCCCTTTGTTCACCCATTGCTGATATAGGGCAACATGCCAGTAATCGAATATGGAGGTTCGCCCATCATTCCCGCTAAACCCTTCGCTATCTATAGCAGGTTCACCCAGCTCTTGACCAAAATAGAGCATCAGTGGACCCGTGTTTAATGTGGCTGCCAATACCATGGCCGGAACGGCCAACCAGGGGTTGCCTGCAAACTGTGCTGATGCAATACGCTGCTCATCATGATTTTCTAGAAATCGCAGCATACGATGCGAAATTCCTTCATAGCGTTGCCAGAGAGCTGTAATGTTTTGTGCTGAACCATGTCCCTCTATCAGCTCCCGAGAAATATCGTATAGCCCAACCTTATCATATAGGAAATCAAATCCAGCATCGAGGAACATCCTATACTCAACGGGTTTATAGACCTCTGCAATGAATACAATACGGCTATGCCTCTCCTTTACCTGTGGAATGGCCCACTGCCAAAACTCAACTGGCACCATTTCGGCCATATCGCAGCGTAACCCATCAACCCCTTTTTGCGCCCAAAACAGCAGGATATGCAGCATGCTATGCCATGTATGGGGTATGGGATTAAAATGCTTTGTATGTCCATTTAAATAGTCAACCCCGTAATTTAATTTCACCGTTTCGTACCAGTCGTGAATGGAGGGATGGGGCGAGAAAGCATCATTCCCTGTAGCCTTTGCAGGGGATTCATGGTAAGGTAAAGCGTGTTTAGTATATGAAAAATCGATTCCATCAGGTATTTGAAAAGGCTCATTGGGCAGATAGTAAAAATGGTTTAAAGGGGAAAATGCAATGTTCAATCTATCATTCTTCCCAAGCGGAGTAATCCCATGAGGTGTGTTTGCACCATGGTACTGGCGTGCCACATGGTTGGGTACAAAATCAATAATCACACCCAGCTGCTCCGCATGACATCTGCTCACTAGAGCCTCAAATTCATCCATACGATGGTATGGATTCATCGCTAAATCGGGACATACATCGTAGTAATCGGTTATTGCATAAGGAGATCCGGCACGCCCTTTAATAATCCTCGGATTATTAGCCGGTATCCCATAGGCCTCATAATTAGTATATGAACCATGCTGCAGAACCCCTGTAAACCAAATGTGCGTAACTCCCATCTCTTTTATAGCCTGTAGGGCTTGGGGTGTGAAATGGTCAAACTTTGAGCACCCGTTCTCTTCAATAGTTCCAAAAGGCTTATTAACTTTGGTGTCGTTTCGAAACAAGCGGGTAAATACCTGGTATATATTAATGGGTTTAGGCATAGCGCTATAATTAAACTAGGATATTGAGAGGTTTAAAGGTATAAGTTTTTTTTGGTTAGGAGGTGTACTACAAAATTTCTCTATGCAATAAATCTGAGCTAACTTCTGTTTGAACAATGATATATAGCAGAACGAAATAGCCCTGGCAAAAACTGTATTTTTAAAAAACTATTCGTTTTTTTGCACTTCTAAATTGCTTACTGTATCCATGCGAATTCCATTTACTTTTATTCCGTTTTTCTTCATTATTACAATACATAGTTTTGCCCTTGGGCAAATAGATTCGATTACCATTGCTTCTGTTGAATCGAATTATACCCAATCTTCCGATACTCTAAATACATCCTCTGCAGATTCTGAAAGGCTTATTATCACTACCCTGCCCATTCACCAAGAACTGCTTAAAGGGGGTTCGTCTACTGAAAAAAATATAGATCCAACTGAAAAAGTAGTTGCCGATACCATCCCTTTGCACGAGCAGATTCAACGCACTCCAATTGCACAAACCAAAAAGGCAAAAGAGCTGGAAGGCAGTGAGAAAAAAGTTCTAATCACCCTTTCAGATAGCGCTTCAAAACTTATCGACTTAACCCCACAAATGGCCTCTAAGCTAATTCAACGGGCTGTTAATACCGAAAAACTTTGGAAAAATCATAATGATTCCCTCCGAACCTCACTGACTAGACTACTATGGCACTACAACGAGCCCTATAATGCAATTGCTCACCAAATAACGAGTTTTAACTGGGATACCCTATCATTTGAGGAGACCAATATGATAGTGTTGGATACACTCCCACTCCGATGGTTGGATAAAACAGTGTTTATAGTGGATACTATTCCTTTGGAACGGAATCCTGTATTGGAAAAACGCACTGTTATGCTAAAATCCATCGACCCCATGTCGCTTGCAATACTTGATCTGAAACACGATCTTAAGCAACGGGTTGAATCTATTTTGGAAGAGAGCGTTGACACTATCCGCGAAACCATTATCGATCGTGCATACCTACAATCGAAAAAAATACAACCCTACCAGATTACTGAAAAAGGCATAACACCCCCGCTGAAATATAAAAAAGGATTTAA
>CAZKPD010000009.1:0-16344 GCA_964554585.1 uncultured Rikenellaceae bacterium | reverse complement strand
TACTGGTTTAATACCGACTCGACCCTGCTGGTCATGAAGCGTTCCCAACCGGCAATAGCCGGTGCCCCAAACGTTCCATTCGGCTACATCACCAGTATTGACGAACTAGACTCGCTAAAAGTGGCCATTAAAACGCTTACTGCCTATACCACAAATCGTGATTCCGTACTAATCAACATAAACGATAAGCAGGGAAGAAAGACACCGCTTTGGCTCACCTCGGGCAAGGAGGATATGTTTAGGTATTGGATAAAAAACTCCAATAATGACTCTATTACCATCTGGATAGGAAACCCAGCAAAAAATGATATCCTGCTGACATTAGAGGAAAATGTAACCGTTGAGCGTCTTGAACCAAGGCTGGTTAATGATGTGCCTTTTACCCGAATTAAACCCCAAACTCAGCTGACTAAGCTGAACCCGCTAAGGGAGATTCCTATCCACTGGAACTTCGGTATTGTGGGTTCATACGCATTGAATGAAAACTTTTTTTCGAACTATTGGGCGCAAGGTGGAGAAAGCTCTCTCAATAGCCTGCTTGATATTAATGCCCTATCGGAGTATAACAACAATGAGATTAAGCTGAAATGGACTACAACCGGTAGGGTACGATACGGAACTTCATGGACTAAAGAGAATGCGTTTAGGACTAGTACAGATATTATGGAGATCAGCTCACAGTCCAACAAGGTACTCAAAGAAAAAATTGACTTTAGCGCCATCCTGTACCTAAAAACACAGGTTGCTAAAGGGTTTAACTACCCCAATGATTCGGTAGTCATCTCTAAGTTTCTAAATCCGGGGGCCATTACCATCGGGCTTGGGCTTGAGTTCAAACCTTACCCTAAGACCTCCATCAACTTCTCACCCCTATCCTACAGGAATACCTTTGTTTTTGACACGCTAACCATTGATCAAACCTCACATGGGATTGATGCTGGCAAACGGACAAATCAAGAGCTGGGTGGGCAGCTGTTGGTAAAAAACAGCTTAACGCTGCTTAAGGATATGGAGATTAAGAATACCCTAAGACTTTTCTCCAGCTATCTTCACAAACCGCAAAACATGGATGTGGACTGGGAAATGAGCATTGAAAAGCAGGTGAGCATCTATTTTAAGATTAAGCTGAATTTACACTTAATCTATAATGACAGAATTTTATTCCCCCTTGTAGACGGGAATAATGAACCCATAATGCTGCCAAACGGATTGCAGAAAAAGGGACCTCGGGTTCAATTTAACCAGATGCTGGGATTAACCATTGAGCTAAGGATTTAGCCGTTATTTGGGGGGAAAACTCCCGTTAGTTGCACTAAGCAAGTTAGAAAGTTCAACGATTTCTTGCAGGGTTTCTCCATCCAAATCCCTTCGATTCTTAACCTTTTGAAGCCATTCAATTGCACTAGAAAAGGCCTGAGCCGAGAGCGCTTTTTGCTCGTTAACTTCACGAATGCTAGTGAGGTGCATAATATTCTCCTCCACAGCAACTCCTGTATTATAGTAGCAGGTGGCAATATTTACATTAACCTTGACATTACTAGGAGCCAATTCATGGGCCTTTGTATAGCTAACAATGGCCTCCGGGTAGCTGTTCATTTTCTGGAGGAGTAACCCCTTGGCGTAGTGAAAAGTAAAACTGTTGGGCTTACGCTCAATAGCCTCGTTCAGCCTGATCAACCCCACATCGGCTTTGCCACTTTCATAAAGCAACTCCGTGGATAGGAGCATCAGATCTTCGTTGTAGTCGAAATATTTTACTCCTTGGTAAAGGGTGGATATCGCCTGGGTTGTATCGCCTAGGTGTAAATAGGCATCGGACAGTAGATGGGTGGCATTAACGGAATACTTCTGCTCATGAAGCTTGTTTAGGTACTCAATGGCTTTGCTCATATTTTGCGCCTCATAAGCAGCCAGACCCGTATTATAAATTAGGCTGCTGTCCATTTCGAGGGATAGGAATGAGATTCGGGTCACCTTAAAAGCGCGCTCAAAGGCCTGCAACGATTCTTCGTACTTCTTCTCTTTATAGCTTCGTTCTCCCATTTTTTGTAGCTCATTGGCCACCTGAACCAGCTTGGAGGCCACCTGCCGCTCCATACGACCACTACTATCGAAGGTAAGCGCTTTTCTATAGCAGCCATAGGCCAAAAAAAGCTGATCGGGATAAAGCTCCATTAACGTTTTATCATCCTTACGCAGCCCATCCGCATAGGCGTTTTGGCATAAAAGCCCTTTGTAATACCATGTTTTAGCCCAGCGCATGGCATCTTTATCCTCAGTCATCCCGTCCACAATTTCCTTAGCTTCGGCATACTTCCCTGCGTCAATAAGGTTGGATAGGGTGATAAATTTGCTCTTTTGAATAGGCGATAAAACCGAACAACTGGTCATAAAAAGTAAAGCGACTGTAAGAAGTATGGAATGTCTCATGAGTTTATATGAACCTTTAAGAATTTGACCAAAACAAACCTTAAATAGAAACCGACAGTAGCATGGGAACACCTTATATCTGGATAGTTTACCATAAAACTCGCCGATTCTTGTTTTAGTGCTAAAATAGCCTAAAAATGTTTCAAAGTTAGTCTCATTATCCGCAAATTGTAGTCGGACAAAATGTAAGACCCTGTAAAAATGAGAATTTGGCGATAAAATAGCTAAAGGCGAAAAAAATTCATACTTTTATACCTCCAAAACTTTCTCAAAATACTGATTATGCTATTACAACACATCGTTTGGAGTGTAGACCCTGAGATTTTCTCACTAGGCTCCCTATCCATAAGGTACTACGGGCTACTGTGGGCCCTCTCCTTCCTTTTTGGATACATGATTTTTGACCGCATTGTTAAAAAAGAAAATCTTCCCAACGACTACCTTGATAAACTAACCATATATATGGCCATTGGCACCATTGTGGGTGCCCGATTGGGGCATTGCCTCTTTTATGAGCCGACTTACTACCTATCGCATCCCATTGATATCCTTAAAATTTGGCAGGGAGGCCTAGCCAGCCATGGCGCAGCAATAGGTATAATATTGGCTTTGTGGCTATTTAGCCGAAAAACAAAGCGCCCGATTATCTATATTCTCGACCGAATTGTGATTACCGTGGCGCTGGCCGGCGTGCTCATCCGTCTGGGAAATCTTATGAACTCGGAAATATACGGTGTGGAAACAATCCTACCCTGGGGGTTCATTTTTAGCCTTAGAGGCGAAATAGTACCTAAACATCCTACCCAAATTTACGAAGCGCTATCGTACCTTATAGGGTTTATAGTACTTGTATGGGTGTACAAAAAGAATGATGCCAAACCTAAGCCCGGATTGCTGTTTGGATTGTTCCTCATCTTTACTTTTGCCACCCGTTTTGTTATCGAATTTATTAAAGAACCCCAAGTGGGCTTTGAAGAGAGCATGATGCTAAATATGGGACAGTGGCTTAGCGTACCCTTTATTTTGGCAGGGGTCTATTTTATTGTGACCGCTTTATCAAAAAAGACAAAGTAGCAGTAGCAGCATCCCGCTATATCTCTCCCACTGTCGCCGTATTGGCAATGGCATCAGCCACTGAAGTAAAGGTAATGCCCAATTCTTTTTGGGCTAGCTCGGCTGAATATCTCGTTACGGAATATCCGCTTCGAACCGTATCCCGAGTAATAGCCGGTGCTTTACCGGTTATTTTGGAGCCAAGCCAAGCCAATCTCCAGCCCAAAGCACCCATCCAAGGCCTTACATAGATAGTGGGAGGCTTTTTGCCCAATTCGTGGGCAATGGTTTCAAAAACTTCTTTGTGAGAGATATTCTCACCATTTAAAATATATTTCTTCCCCCACATCTCCTTTTCCATAGCTATAATCATAGCCTTGGCCACATCCCTCACGTCTACATAACCTGTAATACCGGTAGTAAAAAACGGGAAACCCTTGGAGATGGTTCCGAATATTTGTCCGCTGCCACTGTTCCACTGCCCGGGTCCAATCACCACGGTAGGGTTAACTACCACCGCATTTAATCCTTCGGTCACACCTCTCCAAACCTCCATTTCGGATTGAAATTTGCTCACCGAATAACCGCTTTTTCTTTTAGACTTCCCCCAAGGAATATCCTCAGTAACTGGCTCACCATCTTTTGCAGAACCTATAGCTGCCACCGAGCTAACATGGCACATACGCTTAATCCCTAGCTGTATACATGCATCAACCACATTGGCAGTTCCATGCACGTTTATATCTATCATTTTTGCAAGGTCTTTCCCACTGAAAGAGACCACCGCCGCACAATGGTAAACCTCTTGCACATTAATCATGGCCTCAATCAGGCTGTTGTAATCTTCAACCGCCCCATCAACCCATGCTATTGTATCAAACAACAACGCTCCCTCACCTGAGTAGGCTTGGAATAGCCTTTTAACCCTACCCAAGTCACTTTTAGCCCTTTTAAGGGCTATAATGCGCTTATTTTGGGTGGCCAGTTCAAACAGTACATGAGAACCGATAAGACCCGTTCCGCCAGTTACAAATATCATTATTCCGACTTTTTTTCAAAAAATGGATTGACAATAAGCTCTTTCTCCCACACCAACTTTTTACCAAATCCCAGCCTATTATCGGTGAGCTTCAAAAAGGTTAAATCGATAACCCAAAGGGTTGTTTTCATAAGCATGGCCACCGGAAAGCGTTTAAGAAATGCTTTCTTGGCAATTTCGTATAGGCCACCTTGCGGCCTATTGATGATTCCCTGAAGCTGAACCCCTTGCAGCTGGCCAATGATGCCGGATTCAACCACAATACTCCCTGCAACATAGATGTTATGGCTAGCTTGCTGAATATGCTTTGTTGTATAATCGGAGGTGAAAATCAGGCTGTTCTCCGATTCTAAGTACACATAAAAGCAGTTGGCGCAGTACGGCTCCTCTTCAAAACAAGTTGCCAACGTAAATACGTGGTGTTCGTTAATAAAATCGACTATCCTTTTATCGGGTAAACTCATAATGAAAGTTTGGCATAAAAAACAATACAAATGTAGCAAATACATCTACACGGGTTCGAAAGCATAGCTAAGGTAATAGCATTTTACAAAAAACCCTATATTTGCGCCATGAAGCTGCTGTTTCGAATCGCATTTATATTATACGCACTATTCCTTTTGTGGGCTTACCTTAACCCATCTATGGGCATTACATCAGTTGAAGTAAACAAGCAAACCGTTCGAATCGATTATTTTTTACATGCTATGGCATTTATGGTATTGCCCATAATATCCCATTTGGCCTGTAGCCATCGCGCCTCTCAAAATCTGTGGTATGCCTTGATAGTAACCTCTTTTGTGCTTGCCTTTAGCATGGAATTCTTACAGCAATTAGTCCCCGGCAGAACATTTAATCCGCTTGATATTGTCGCTAATGTAACGGGGGTAACAGTAGGTACAGCTTTAGCTTTTGTTTATCGGAATTGTAAAAAGAACTACAAGTAATACTTATTCTATGTAAGCAGTTCCCCCTCAGTTTGGGTAACGTTAATCTGTAGCTTATTCTCCCTTTTAAACTTTCCATTTCTAGAGTTTCAATTAAATTGCTTAGCTTTGCTACCTCTGCATCCCAATGCAGAAATTGTTGAACTCATAAGTGTTACATCTAACCAATGAATAATCATAGCCAATCCCCAAATTCGGATGTGTACTGTGTAATCATGGCAGGTGGCGTTGGCAGCCGCTTTTGGCCCTTAAGTACCTCTACTAAACCCAAACAGTTCCTAGACTTTCTGGGAACCGGGAAATCGCTAATTCGGCACACCTATGAGCGAGTGCTGCAATTCTGTATCTCTGAAAATGTATTCATTGTAACCGGGTCTGTTTACAAAGATCAGGTAAAAGAGCATCTCCCGGAAATAACCGACAAACAGATTCTGATGGAACCCATGCGGCGCAATACAGCCCCCTGTATAGCACTGGCCAATCAGATTATCCGAAAACAAAATCCCAACGCCCTTATAGTTGTTGCTCCCAGCGATCATCTGGTCCTAGATCAGTTTCAATTTACCCATACCATAA
Source organism: uncultured Rikenellaceae bacterium (assembly GCA_964554585.1). Taxonomy (GTDB): domain Bacteria; phylum Bacteroidota; class Bacteroidia; order Bacteroidales; family Tenuifilaceae; genus Perlabentimonas. The sequence goes on along the minus strand of CAZKPD010000009.1, from coordinate 10,299 downwards.
ACCAAGCACTATCGTTTGCTGCAAACAACGATGCCTTACTAACCATAGGGATTAAACCCAATAGGCCAGAAACAGGCTATGGGTACATACAGATTACCGGACAGTCGGATAAGTCAATTCCATCGTTATACCGGGTGAAAACTTTTACAGAGAAACCCAACCTAGAATTGGCTAAAGTATTTCTCGATTCTGGAGAGTTCTACTGGAACTCTGGAATTTTTGTATGGTCATTAAACACCATTGAAAAAGCGTATAAAACGCACCTCCCAGAGATAAGCGACCTCTTTGAGAATGTTTACAAAAAATTGGAAACTGCTCAACAGGATGAGATCATTGAGAATGTATATGCAGAATGCGAAAGTATTTCTGTGGATTACGGAATTCTGGAAAAGGCGAATAACGTGCATGTAATTTGCTCAGAGTTTGGCTGGTCCGATTTAGGAACCTGGGGATCGTTGTACCAAAACAGCCCTAAAGATTTAAATGGAAACACATTAACTACCAACAATACGTTCCTTTACGATGTAAAAAATTCCATTGTGAATTTACCTGCCGGAAAGGTCGCTGTGCTCCAGGGTTTAGATGGATACATCGTTACTGAGTCAAAGGATATTCTCCTTATTTGTAAACTCGAGAATGAGCAGGAAATAAAGAAATTCAAAAACGATGTTTTAGTCGAGAAAGGGGACGAGTTTATGTAACTAAAAAAGGCTACCCAAAAGGTAGCCTTTACTGTTTCTAACACAAGTTAAGAACTAGTACTCCCATAGGTCGTGCTCAAAGGTAAAAATCTCGTTCCTTATACGCTCCGACTCTTGCATATTAGGTATCCCTCCAAATGAATACTCAGCAATTCTACGGTTGTTAAATACGTTAGATTCTTGTACGATGTAAGAGTTGAACTTTCTTTTGAAGAAGATGTCATCAAACGAGTTACGCTGTGCATCGTTAAAGTCGTGGAAAATAGCTGTATTAGCCAAAACAGTGCGAGCTTCGGGGTAGTATACCCAAAAGAGTCTCATCTTGTGCAAATCACCTCCCATCTCCAAATCATCTTGCCCTTTGGCAAAACGGGTGTAAACCCTAATGGGGCAAATGCCCAAAATTCGAACCTGCATTACCGAGTGCTTCTTATCAAAAAACCACTCCTCTTTCAGCTCAAGTTCCCTAATCTCGTTCCACCTTATTGAACCTTGAATAATAATTAACGTATCATTCCCAGTAGTGGGGCTAATATCATAGCGCTCTCTATCTTCAGCTTCAAGCTTTACCAATATCTGGTCGTACGAAATAAGGGTAGAGAATTCGTCATCCGCATCGGGATCGTACGCATTGATCTCATTATATTTAATGGCATCCATTAACCTTTGCACCAAGCTTGATCTATCGTACATTTTAGTGGTAGGAAAATATAGTGGATGATTCATCCTCTCTCTTAAATCAACATTTCTCCAAACCCTCTTCGTCCACATCATATCGGCCTCCCTCAAATGGGGGTAGGGTATGGGTATACGCTGACCTATGGTCTCTTTCTCGTAGATACCATCATTAACCAAAGGCTCTTTTATATCACTTTGCGCGTAGTTGGCAAAGGGAAGAAGTAAGAGAAAGGTTCCGCTGAGCAGTAAAAAAGTTATTCTTCTCATCGCTTTATTATATTATCTAATTCTGTAAACAATGTCATTCAAATCACGGGTTCTGCCATCAGGTCCAACTGCTTTTACATCAATAATGTTAACAGTTTGTCCGCTTCTTAGCCCATCAATTAACCTCCGTTGTTCATCGTTAATAAGCTGGCTGTTGGATGTTTGTGTCCGGGTAAATCCGCCAACGGTAGCCATAACTGTAAAACTGGTAATTTTAAAAGAGAGGTCAAAGTCGAACCCTTCGGGCATCTTAGCCTCAACGGATAATGAAGCCGCCAATTCATTCTTATTAACAATCCTGCCAGTTATACCTCTCACGCTGGGTATGGGGTCTGGTACATCCCTAATTCTAAACTCACGAGCTCCCATACTCCGTTTGGTCCCTTCAATATCGGCATAAACGGTAACGTTACATTTGGTACCCCTTCCCGGATTCACCACAAAGGCACCTCCTGCCCTGCGAATGCTTCCGCCTCCATCAATGTTTGCAGTAATCTTATCCATCGAAATACCTGGGATGGATATATCAACAGGATTGTCTACACCACGATAGAAAACGTTCATTTTGGTGGGTGATACCACCACGTTGGGTTCAGCAACTTCGTATTGATGATTGAAAGGTCTTCTAAATTTAGATCCGTCAGGTCCGGTTACTTCAAGAAGGCCTGACCATTTATTCATTCCTAAGCGAGAAGCTTTTCGTTTAAAAATCCCTTTTCCTCCCTCTACAGGTAGCTCTTCATAGGATCCAACCATTCTAAAATCTTCGCCACCTCCGTCTGTTGTATAGCTTTCGTACTCCCCTACATAAACAGTGGGTACTTGGGTTGTATCAGAGGCAGCAAGGAAAATGTTTGCATTAAACTCATTGCCTTGGATTACATAATCGGATTTTGGAATAACAACCGCATCCAATTTATTAACCTTAAAGTCGCTAGCATCTACCTGCTGAAGGAGATAAGCAACCACTTCGGCTTCTACGTTAAGAACGTCCAGCTGAATCTTTGTGAGCTGTGGAAAAACAGCTACAATGGGAATATGATCAAAACGAGTGCTTTCCCATGTATGAGGCGTTCCATCAGCTGAAGGTGCCGGATCATCAGTATTTAGGAGGTTTCGTATAGAGGTAATAAGGTGCTCTCCTGAGCTGGGATCAACTACTCCCTGCATAAATTCTCTATAGGCTACAATTTTATTCTTTAACTCAGTAGCCTTGCCGTCAACTCCTCCTGCACCTAAAAAGACTCTTCCACTGGTATTCGTATCTCCCTTACCGGTAATGTTTTTTGTGTCCACTTCATCATTCCCTATCAAGGCCGGAGAAGTTTCTTTTTCAGCAGTTACAATGGTTAAGACTTTTAGCTCTTGGATGTACTGATACATTTCAGCTGTTTTAACTCGAATCACATCTGTTTTCTCTTTCCAATCGCCAACCTTTTTTGGGTTTACCGCATAGGCATTATCCATTTGGTTATAAAGCCTATCATTTTTAACGGCAAAACTCTTTGCGGTTTGTGACAGTCCAGAATCAACGAGAACGAAAGCATCAAGTACAGTAGCAGACACGTTCAATGCAAGCATCGCCGTGAGTACTAGGTACATCATCCCGATCATCCTCTGTCTTGGGGTTTCTTTAGCTCCAGCCATAGTGGCAAATTAACTACGGGTTAAACATCATTAGGCATTATTTGACATAACGCTCATTGCCGAAAGCATATTACCATAGATGGTATTAAGTGACGAAACGCTCTTGTTGAGCAAGGCTACAGAATCTGCATACTTTTCGGTTTGTTCTATCGATGTTTGCAACTTCTTCATCATATCTTCCACACCTGAGTATACCTCTTGGGACTGTTTAAGTTTCTCTGAAGTACCCTTTAGATGTAACTCATGCGCTGCATTTAAGGCAGCCATATTCTTGTTCAATTGGGCTAGGTGATCCTTGTATCCATCGCTTCCGGATGCAATAGCATCACCGCTAGCTTTCATGGATTCAGCCATTTCTCTATATGCGTTTACTAATCCAGCTGCTGCGTTGCTAACCTGTCCGGCTACGTCATTTCCGGACTGAACAATTCGTTCTTTTACTGTAGCTCCGGCCTGAGTCAACTGATCCTCTAGGTTACCTATCGACTTCTCTACACCGCCCATAAAGTTTTGACCACCTTCGGAGATGGTTTGAGCCGTCTTCTGGAAACTCTCTGAAAGGATATTCATTGACTCACCTAGTACCTGTCCGCTAGACTCATAACTATCTGAGAACTTATTAACCGAATCGCTAGCTTTCTGCATATTGTTGGCAAAGGCTGTTGAGGCACTTGCTGCATCCGAAATGTCGGATAATTTTGCAGAGGTATCACTTAGCTTATGCAAACCTTTACTAATTTTTTCGAAAAGTTCAGGGCTTAACTCTGCACTTTCAAGCATTTGGTTTAGCTTAGTAGCAAAGCCACCACCATCACCGGATGCAGCAACACCGCCCTTTATCGGAGTAGCACCAGCTCCTCCGGCAGCTGTTACTGCGCTAACGATTAGTTCTTTTAGGCTTTCTACGTCAAGACCCTCAACTCCTGAATCGCCTCGATATTTTCTGATTTCATCCTCATCTGTCATTCCTGCCAATTCAGGGTAAACCAGGGTCCAGTCTACCTCATCCTTAATAGGCTCAAAACCAGAGAAAAAGAAAATAATAACCTCAGTTGACATACCTATCGTCAGCATCATTCCTGCTCCAGGCCAATACATTAACTTAAACAGAGCACCTAAAAGAACTAGAGAAGCTCCCCAAGCGTAAAGGTACTTCATGAAAAATCTCCACTTTTCCCCTTGTACAATTTCTGATACACTAAATCCCATTGTAATCGAGTATTATATGCGAAATAAAATGTTTGTTAACTCTATTTTGCACCGGTGTAGGTTCGAACACACCTAAAACCGATGTATGTTGTTGCGCTATCTTGATATTCAAAAGAACGGGTTCCAACCTGTAAGAAGTATCCAATATCCTTCCAGCTACCGCCTCTAATCACCTTACGCTTTAGTGCAGGAGGATCATTAGGCTTTGCATTGTATTTATAGTCCGGATTCATGTCGTGCATAAACATGTACGCGCTCTCGTCGTATGCATTGGCTGTCCACTCAGCAACGTTTCCAGACATGTCATACAAACCATAATCGTTGGGTTCATAGCTACCCACAGGAAGAGTTATAAATCCTCCATCGTCTACATAGTTTCCGCGTAATGGCTTAAAGTTGGCTAAGAAACAACCCTCAGAATTACGGGTATACGGACCACCCCATGGATACATACCATGATCTAGGCCTCCTCTAGCTGCATATTCCCACTCTGCTTCGCTGGGCAACCTATAATCCGATACAAACGAAAGCCCCACACTGGCTAAATACTTATTAAGGTATTGGGTACGCCAAATGGTAAAGGCATAGGCTTGCCTCCAAGAAATTCCAACCACAGGGTAATTATCATATGAGGGGTGCCAAAAGTAGTGAGTAGCATAGGGTTCGTTATAAGAATAGCTAAAGTCGCTTATCCAAGCCAATGTATCGGGGTATACATTCACTTTATCTCTAATGATAAATGATGAACGGCTGGTAACGCGTACGGGAACACCCATTTGGTTTATCACCTCGGCATTCTCCTCGTATGAACCAGTTTCGAAGTTCCAGCGGTTCTTTTTCTTGGCTGCCTGCTGCATATCGATCCAGAAGAACTCATAGTTGAGTTTACGGGTATCTATCTCCTTACGGAAGTAGAAACGCTCCTCTTTGGTATAGTACATCTCCTCAAGGATCTCTTGCTGCTCCTCATCCCTTTTATCGATAGGCACTTTCCAGTTTAGCACGGGGGGGTCGATGGGATTGCCAAATTCGTCTTCTTCAATCGCAAAATCTTCAATTTGTTGGCTTAACAGCCTGCGAGCAATAGAGTCTCTAACGTAGAATACGAATTGACGATACTGGTTATTAGTAATCTCTGTTTGGTCCATCCAAAAAGCATCAACAGAAACAGTTCTGGTTGGTGCGTTAATTGAATTGACCACATCCTGGTCATTACTTCCCATATTAAATGACCCCATGGGAATAAAGACCATGTTATAGGGCGTTGGTTCTTGGTAACCTTTCCGCCCCGGGACACCAACCAGTTCCCCCCGATCGGTGGGTGCACATCCACTTATGATGGTAGCAAGAATGACAAAAACGAGAAACTTCCTCATAATACTCCGATTATATTAATGCAAATAACGTAAAAATATTTTAATTGCCTTTATTTAACTTACAAAAAACGAACACTTTTGTACTGTTGTGGTGCCTTTTCCTTTTTTAAAGAGAAACAGTACCCAACCATAAACTCATGTGAACCATAGTTGTACTTCATGATCTCAGTGGTAGAAAAATCGTATGAGTAACCAATCCTCAACCCGGAGAATAGCTCAAACCCCACCATTCCGATTATGGCCTCACCAGCACGGTATGAAACGCCACCCCAGAATCTTTTATTGTATATGACATTAGAAGTTATGGTTAATTGGTTTGTTACTAGGTCACTACTAATGATAACCGAAGGGTTAAACTCCCATGACGGGTTACGCATTTCGAGATAATAGCCTCCGGTAAGATAAAAATGCTGTCGATAGTGGGTATCATACTTGTTGTAATACGGTGCTTGGTTCAAATGGGTTGCAGAAAAACCAAAATACATTTCATTATTACTGTAAAATACTCCGGCACCCATGTCAAAATTTATGGCACTCTCCTTGCTCTGAGGCACCGCATTGTCGCTGGAGCCATCCGGAAAATTCCAACTGGGATCTAAACTGTTGTTAATCATCCCTCCATTAAGGCCTACAGCTAGGGTGCCCCCACCGCTCACCTTAAACCGAACCGCATAAGAAAGGCTGATACCCAGATCCTTATTAAAGCCAAACTGGTCATTCAGAATATTAAGCCCAATACCGCTAGAGAGCCCAAACGGCTTAATGGCTGCATTCACATTTACCGAGGTTACGTTGGGAGTAGCATCTCCAAAACCCATCCACTGCATCCGATTAATCGCCGTTGCACAAATCATATCGCTACTGCCGGCATAAGCCGGATTAATAGCCATTTGGTTAAACATGCTTTGGCTAAACATCGGATCTTGCTGTGCCAGAAGAGGAAGCGCTGGTATAAGAAACAGCAGTATGCTATATATTTTCTTCATTAATCTATACCTTAATTACCCATTTGTAAGCCGCTTATCGGTTAAGTAAAGTAAATAAAAATTTTATTCTCCCACAAACTTTATTAACAATTGTCTGTTGATAAGACTCAATTAAAACAACACCTGTTTATACTACTTATTGTTTTAAAGGTTTCCAATAAACTTGTTTTTTTCTACAAACATCAAAATTTACATGATTAATAACATATTTACGCCGATGAATGAAGCCCCGACACCTTTTTTACAGCCTGTACCCAGCGTTCAGGCGGATCGCCTTTGCTGGCTTTTTTATAATCACTATACGAACAGGCCATTATGTGGGAGGGTCGATTTTCCGCTCCAGGAATCTCAATCCACCAAGTATCGTTAATAGGGTTATGCAAAAATACAAGGCTAAGGTTGGGAATAGGGCTGCTCACATAGAATTTTTTTAACCCTTCGGATGTCGTGGGGTGGCCTTTCCCGTTCTGGCGTTGGTAAAAACTCTCCATAAAATGCCAGATTAACTGTGCCGCCAAATGTCCGCTCTGATGGAAGGCATCGTTAATCGTATTTAGTTCAAACACCCCACACACCTTAACCCTTTCGCTGTTTCCGGCATAGCGAGCCAACTGGCAAACCTCTTCGGCATAAAGGCCGTTGGGAGAAGGGTATACGCTTCCGGGCGAGTCGCTCTGCCTAACAGATCCCAAATCAAAGCTAATCATATGTGAATCGCGAATGGCCGGCTCTACCTCGCTCATGGCACCCCTCACAAATCCTAGCCTATAGAGCGAATGTCCTCGGTCTTGTAGCATCTGAATATGGTCGCCATTGGTGAGGTAGCCTTGGTACCCAATAAGGTTTAAATCGAAGAGCTCATCCGGTTTTTGCTCCATTAACCTATCCACATAGCAGGTGGATGAAAAATCACCATCCCCTTGCCCCATATCAATGGAGGAATCGACAATGCTTAGGTTTATTGGGCCGAAATGCTCTAGCAGAGCTTGGTATGCCGACCATGTAAGCTCCTGTGTGCCGCCCAAAAGAATAGCGGTAGCCCCTTTGCTCAGCAAGAAAGACAGCACATCACGAACGGCCATATAGGTATCGGCCGGGCTATCCGTTTGCTTAAGGTTTCCCAAATCTATAAGCCCTTTTTTGATGGGTGCTCCTGACAGGGCATAAAGATGACTGCGAATGTGATCGGGAGCAAGTGATGCTCCGGGATTATGGGAATTTCTGCTTTCAAGAACCCCAAAAATCACCAGTGAGCCAAGTCCAATGGTACTACTCTCCGGCTTGGCAGTATTTGTCAGCCGCCCATAAAGCGATGATTCCTTCGATAACCCATAGGGGTTAGGAAGAGCATCGGATGGATTAAAGTAGTCTGCTAAATTCATTTTTTGGTCTTTTTAGGAGCCGGTTTTTTTACCGTTTTCCCTTTTGGCTCCCCCTGGTTCTCCACAATCTTTAGACAATCTTCGTATGTAAGGTCTTGCGCAATGGAGTCTTTAGGGATTTTATAATTGTTCTTTTTATACTTAATGTATGCCCCCCAACGCCCGTTAAGCACCTGCATTTCGGGATCGTTATCAAAACTCTTAATAAACTTCTCTTTCTCCTTTTGCTTATTCTCTTCGATCAGCTCAATGGCTCTTTGCAGCGTTATGGTCAACGGGTCATCGGTTTTCTTTAACGAAACAAATTTAGAGTCATGTCGGGCATAGGGTCCAAAACGGCCTACTCCAATCACAACCTCTTTACCCTCATACTCACCAACATTCCTGGGAAGCTTAAATAGTTCTAACGCCTCTTCAAGGGTAATGGACTCAATAAGTTGACCTTTTAGCAAACTGGCAAACTGTGGCTTTTCGCTATCGCTCCCATTGGCTTCGCCAATTTGGGCTAATGGCCCAAACCGACCGATTCGCACAATAACGGGTTTCCCGCTTTTGGGGTCGGTTCCCAACACTCTTTCTCCCTTGGTGTATTCGGATTCCTCAAGGGTTGTCTCAACCGTTTTATGGAAAGGGTGATAGAAACGGTCAATCATCTTAAACCACTCAAGTTTTCCATCTGCAATCTCATCAAACTCTTTCTCAACGGTTGCCGTGAAGTTATAATCTACAATATTGGGAAAATGCTCAACCAAAAAATCGTTAACCACCATCCCGATATCGCTGGGAAAAAGCTTGCTCTTTTCGGCACCATGCACTTCTGTGGCCTGCGTTTCGGTAATCTTTTTCGCTTTCAGGGTAATAATATGGTAGGGCCGATCCACTCCTGCCCTATCTTCCTTTAGTATATAGCCTCTGGCAAGAATGGTCGAAATAGTAGGTGCATAGGTCGAAGGGCGACCTATGCCCAGCTCTTCGAGCTTTTTAACCAAGCTGGCCTCTGTGTACCGTGGGGGACGTTGAGTAAAACGCTCTGTGGCAACAATCTCAACAGCCTTAAGCGCTTGCCCTGCTTTTAGCGGAGGCAACATCCCTTTTACGGTATCATCATTCTCATCATCGGTCGATTCGAGGTAAACCCTCAAAAAACCATCGAACAGCATCACCTCTCCCGAAGCAATAAACTTGCTGTTTGATTTAGAAATATCAATGGTTGCCGTAGTTTTTTCGAAATTAGCATCGCTCATCTGTGAGGCTACAGTTCTTTTCCAAATCAGATCGTAAAGCCGTTGCTCTGCACTACTGCCCGACACGCTGTGTTTCTCCATGTAGGTTGGCCTAATGGCCTCGTGCGCTTCCTGAGCACCTTTCGATTTGGTTTTGTATGCCCTAACCTGATGGTACTGCTCGCCATACTCGCTAACAATAACCTTTCGTGCCGAGGCTATAGCTGCACCCGAAAGGTTTACAGAGTCGGTACGCATATAGGTTATGTGACCTGCTTCGTAAAGTTTCTGCGCAATGGTCATGGTTTGCGAAACGGAAAAGTTTAGCTTCCGGCTGGCCTCTTGCTGCAGGGTAGAGGTAGTAAAGGGTGGTGCAGGGCTTTTTTTAGCGGGTTTCTTTACCACATCGGAAACTGAAAATTCGGCTTCAATGCAGCTGTTCAAAAATTCCATTGCCTTTGCGGCGGTATCAAATTTGGAATTGAGCTCGGCCTTTAACCGCGCATCGCCCTCAAAAATACCATTGACCCGATAAAAATTGTCGGTTTTAAAGTTAATGATTTCTCGTTCACGTTCCACGATCAGCCTAACGGAAACGGATTGCACTCTACCAGCCGATAGTGCAGGCTTAACCTTACGCCAGAGAATGGGTGAAACCTCAAAACCTACAATCCTATCCAGCACTCTACGTGCCTGCTGCGCATTAACCAGATCAAAATTAATGGTGCGTGGATTCTGAACAGCCTTTTCTATGGCCTCTTTGGTAATCTCATGAAATACTATCCTTTTTGTTGTCAAAGGGTCTAAGCCAAGAACTTCGACCAGATGCC
>CAZKPD010000008.1:28678-37957 GCA_964554585.1 uncultured Rikenellaceae bacterium | reverse complement strand
TTTGATAATTTAGAAATTTCATTTTTGTTGTGATTTGCTTACAAAATGTATCTTTGACTTAGTTCCAACATCTTAGAAGATGCAGGCGTAGAAGTAGGAGGAGTTGTGATTTGCTTACAAAATGTATCTTTGACTTAGTTCCAACATCCAGCACACCCCAGGAGGTAATTGCTATCTGGTTGTGATTTGCTTACAAAATGTATCTTTGACTTAGTTCCAACATCTTTCATATGTTTTATAGCATAAAAAATATAGTTGTGATTTGCTTACAAAATGTATCTTTGACTTAGTTCCAACATCAGGTAACGGCCTACACCGCCTCCGACGCTAGTTGTGATTTGCTTACAAAATGTATCTTTGACTTAGTTCCAACATCGAAAGGCCAAAAATTAATGAACGCAATCAAGTTGTGATTTGCTTACAAAATGTATCTTTGACTTAGTTCCAACATCAGCATTACAAACAGCACAACCCTTTGGTAGTTGTGATTTGCTTACAAAATGTATCTTTGACTTAGTTCCAACATCATACCGGGCCATTTTTGGCTGAGGTTGAGTTGGTTAGTCGGGTTTTTAGGAATAAAAAATGGATGTTGGGTAAGTATAAAAAAGGCTCATTGCAGAGCCTTTTTTTGTTTGTATCGGGTTGCAAAAGGGTCAGAAAAGCTGCAATTGGATATGGGGTGTTTCCTTCTCTTTCGGTTCTTTGCCATAGTATAGCTCCATATCGCCAAACTGCTTATCGGTAATGCGCAGAATGCCCACATTCCCCTTAACCGGAAGATTGGCCTTTACCCGCTTGATGTGTACCTCCGCATTCTCGCGGCTGGGGCAGTGGCGGATGTAAATGGAAAACTGGAACATCACAAAGCCATCCTTAAGCATCTTCTGACGGAAGTTGGCATAAATTTTACGGTCCTTTTTGGTTTCCGTTGGCAAGTCGAATAGCACCATTACCCACATAACTCGATACTCGCTTAGTCGTTCCATTTTTCGGCAAATTGTGGGTATGCAATCTTTCGGGCAGTTCCGTCAAAGCAGTCGAACAGCGATGAGGTGGTTTGCGAAAGGGCCAGCATTAGCGGACTGCGTCGTTCGTTGATTACCACATCCAAAGCGGGGATGCTAAGCAGCTCCCATTTTACCTCTTTGGTTAGCTCGTGGTAGGGTATTCCCGATTTGACCAGCTTAAGCACCACCCGATCCACAAACGGACGGTAGGGCTCCATAATATCGTCGGCCAGGCAGTAGGCATTGTACCGGTTGTGGTGGTGTATGCCCAGCGTGGGTAGTAATCCTGAGGCAACTAAAGCCCTTGCAGCAATTGCCCTTAGAATGGCATAGCCATAGTTGAGCAGATTGTTGGGCGGATCCTCATCGCGCCCCCTAAGAAAACCTTTAATGGGGAAAAGATTGCTCCAGTAAAAGGCCGCAGCCCGTGCCTCATGGTTCTCACCATCGCCCGATGTAACCTTGGATGCCCACCACAGCATATTCTCCACATCCGTTCCGGTGGCATTCTTAAGCAGTTCGGCCTGATTGGTAATTTTTGTCCTAACGGTTTGCTGCCATAGCTGCTTTGTAAGGGGAACCGAAGCATCTATCTGTTTGCGGAACCGTTCGGATTGAACGCTGTTTCCGGCCAAAGGCAGTAAAAGGCCCACCGGCATATGCGAGCTGTTGCAGGTGATTATGGCGCAGTTATTGGCCAAAAGCTTTTCCATAAGCCCATGGGTAAGGGTTATCTGCTGGTGGTCGGTAATTACCACGCCAATATCCTCAATGGGAATGGAGGTACGTGTTTCCTCCTTAAAATTTTCGGATAGCGTGTCGGTACCCTCCACCTGTGGTAGTTTTACCACCAGCTGCTCGTACTTGGTGCTTAGGTAGGCAGGGTTCCCAAAGTAGAGTGTACGTTTTATCATAACAATACTGTTGGTTTACAGTATTATACGTTATTACCAACCTTAGATGTTTGTTTTAATGTGCAGAATGTGAGGAATTTAGTGTTTTGATTGATAAACGCTTAGTTTTGTGGTATGAGCGGTTGGTTTTTTGGTTACTGTTAATAAGGGTTTGATTTTCTGTTACTGAGGGTTTGATTTTCTGTTACTGAGGGTTTGACTTAAAGTCAAGCCCTCAGTGAGGTGAAGTCAAGCCAAACCCTCAGTGAGCGAGGAGTCAAGCCCTCAGTGAGTAAGAACCAACCCAAATTCATTAATCCGCTCCCTATTGATTAACCTTCCCTCTCTTAGGCCTATAATATCAGAGTAGGATGAAAATTCCCAATCTTCACAATGGGATACCAGCCGATCTTTTACAGGATTGAAATGAATGTAGTTAAAACAGGTGTTAGGGTACTGCTCTTCGGGGTGTTGCATATTTATGCTAATTACCCCTTTGTGGGAGTACCATGCTTTAGCAACTTTTGTGTTTTGCGTAAGGCATAGGGTTTTGGTTTGTTTTCTAAAAAGCGACCCTGACCTATTTTCTTGAATATTAATGGCTCGGGTATAGGAGCGGAGCATAATGCCAATGGATTGGTTAAGGGTTTGTATTTTGTCCTGATTACTCAAGGTTTGGTTACTCAAGGTTTGACTTGAAGTCAAGCCTTGAGTAGTAGTCGTATCAACCATCTCCACCCTATTCACATGCACCATTAGGTGAAAATGGTTGGGCATTAAACACCAAGCCAGCACATCGGCGTAGGGGTTTATATGGTGTTCAATCTTTTTTAAAAAGAACAAGTAGTTTTCCCTGCTAAAAAAGATGCGCTGCCGGTTATTACCCTGATTGTAGATATGGTATAGATGCCCTGGTTCAAAAATCATTGCGAGCTGTTTTATTGTTACTGATTACTGAGGGTTTGACTTTTTGTTACTGAGGGTTTGATTTTTTGTTACTGAGGGTTTGACTTAAAGTCAAGCCCTCAGTGAGGTGAAGCCAAGCCAAGCCCTCAGTGAGTGAGGAGTCAAGCCCTTAGTGAGCGGGTACCTCTTAATCATCGTAGTTATATTTTGCATTAAGCTATTCATCCGAAAGATATCGCATTTCCTTTTCGTCCCAATATTTTTCGTAATCATACATTTCCATATGCCATGTTCCGTTGGTTCCTCGAAAAACGGGAACATCCTTTTTCCAATGTTCCACCAATTTGGTGTACTGTTGGCGCTCATTAAACTCACCTTTTCTAAAGTCGGCTTCGTAATGAAACTTGTGCCATAGTTCGAGAATACCCTCTTTCAGTTGGTTAATTTGTTCATCGGTGAGGCGATTTTCGGGAGGGAAATAGATTTGAGGCACACCCAAAATGCTCTCCATGGTTTGACCGCCCTCCTCGAGCGAAATCTCCAGTTCAATCACATCTCGCAAGGCTTCCATCTCCTTGAGCCAATCTAAATGGCGAGACGAAGGGCGATTGCTCTTTGCTTCGCGTAGTATTTCTATAAGCTGTTCAATATACCGTTGCATCGGGTAAAATTTAATAAATGCTTACTGAGGGTTTGACTTTAAGTCAAGCCCTCAGTGAGGTGAAGTCAAGCCAAGCCCTCAGTGAAGACGAAGGGCGATGGCTCTTTGCTTCGTGAAGTATTTCGAGGAGTTGTTGTATGTAGCTCTGCATCAATTAGAATTTAAATTCAATTGTACCATCTAATTTCATCTCAAAATCTTTACCTTCAATAATAAAGTTTGGCTTTACTGGTTTAAACAATATTCTAGGTGCGATAAAATCTTCTTGATATTTGGAGAAACCATCTTTACCTGCCGATCTAAAAGTTTCTTTAGGAAAGGCCTTTGTTAATTCTTCATCACTTCTCGCTTCTAAGTGATGTTGAAAAAGAATATTACCAACCGAAGCCTGATGAAGCCTTTTAATAAAATAAAGTCTTTTTGAAATTTCCATATTATCGTTTTCAATATCTTTTAATTCTTCTAGGGTTTTGTAAAAGATTACCTTTTGCCCAACTTCAAAGATATGTACCAACCTAGCTTCTTTTTTCTTTATCTCAATAGCCTCCTTTAACTGAAACAACTCTTTTTTATTCTTAGGAACTCCAACTTCCTTAATATACTCTGCAGCTTCGAACTTATTTATAGACACAATTTCTCTTCCATGATCGTTTTCATACAATCCGAAAATAAAATTTTCTCCAGAGTCTGCCCATATAAAATTCTTATAGTCTTTTGACGATAAATAAACTTGCTCTTTTACCTTGGAAACGTTATCTGGATTCATAAACCCTCTGCCTGATTTTACCCTACAGCGCAAACGGCGCACTACTTTCCCTTGAAAATCCTTTAACTCATTTTGCTTCACCCCATTGTCTAGTTGCTTTCTTAAATGTTCTGCTATATGTTCATCTACAATTACATCTGATTTAAAGTTGACGCTGTCAATAGGTTTTCTAATTACCATCCAAATCTCATCTTTACCTTCAACTTGATTGTAAACTATATTTCCTTTCTCATCTTTAATTAAATTTCCGTTTTTGTCTTTGGCTGCAATTTTAATCTTTCCATAATATGTTTGTAAATGCAGTTCTCCTCTAATGGAATCACCTCGCGCAATTTTCGGGATTTTATTTCCATTTTTATCCAGTATTAATTCGCCAGCAGCGTTTCGCAACCATACAATTCTCCCTCGTTTTCTTACTTTCTTGATACCTGGTGTTAATGTTTGGTCTCTATCTGCAATGTTATTAATAAGGATATTCTTCTTAATTTCCTCAATCATTGAGTAATTAAACCCAGAGAAAGGGTTTTCGTGATACTGATTGCCTCTATTATGCTCTTCAAACTCGTAGGCTCTCTTTAATATCTCTTCTCGTTTTTTTGCCGAGGGAATAAGAGTCAGAACGGCAGCGTCAATCGCATGATGGTAGTGCTTAGTTCTATCTTTAATCTCATCTTTAGGCTGGATTTTAAAAATCTTCCTAAACTGAGCCGTATTACTACCTTTTATTACTTCCACTTTATTAAAAACCGTTTTTAGGTAGTGAAACGCATATTTGGTTATGATTTGTGTATCGATTAATTGGCTATTTACAAAACCTTGTGGTACTTCAGTTCGAGTAAACCGGTCTAATTTATTTTTCCAATAATCATATTCCATTTGCCACAAGTGCTTAGTACGTATAGCATTATCCTTTTCTCCTTTATCCCTAGCATTTCTAGACTTTATTTTCCAAATATCAATTTGTTTTAACAGATGCTCCACCCTTTGCTCCCATGCTTTCAATCTAGGCTTTATAGCGGAATACCCATGTGAGTCTGATTCATAATTATGCAGTTCCGTTGGCATTCTATTGTTTTTTATGCTACGGTTATAATCAGCGTAACAAACCGTAAGGTTGGTTAAGGAGTTATCAAATGATTTGCTTCGAGGAATAGTATGCTCAAAATCAATCATGTTCTTATCAAACAAATCTGTTATTTTAATGGGTTTACCCGTGTACATGCACATACAGTTTTGTTCTTTCCAAAGCCTGTATTTTTGAATATCATCTTTGGTAGCATTAACCGCTTTTAGGACCTCTTCGTAATCATCTATTTGTTCCATCCACACTCTAAACTTATCAACATCGGCTGAACTATCAGGATTTGCAACACCTGAAAAAGTAGGGTCTTTTATCAGTTCGCTAATAGCAACGGCAAATGTCCTATTTTCAGCCTCTCTACCCCGTTGGTACGCCTCTATCGCCCAACGCTTATTGCTGTCATTTAAGTCCCTTGCTATCTCAACAACAACCCTTGTTTCTTCATCTATCCTTTCGGTTTCAATCAAATGGTTAATAACATCACGGAGTTTATAGAGTGTTTTATATGCCATTGGATTTTTGAATGCTGCTGTTTTGGGGCTGAGCAAGTACTGCTGATTCTCCTTTTTGGGATAAATGTCTATTTGAGATGGATGATAGATCTTATCCAATCGTTCTTTTTCAACACTAAAGTTATCATCTAGAAACTGCTGTATCTGATTTACAAGATGTGGGGGTTTGATATGTTCATGCTTACCCGATGAAAAAAACTCTTGATACTTCTCAGCCACTTCTGACAAAATCTGATTTTTATAGTCATCATCCAATTTAAGCCAAGTTTTATCTCCAAAGTTTTCTATTACTGCTGTTTTTACATCCTTCAAATCAGAATCGTCCAACTTATAAGATGGGTTTTTCCATCCAAATCTGTCTTGATAATCTAAAGCAAAATATTTGAAAATTAAATTATTAGTGATTGCTACAATTGCCTTCTGATGTCTATTGTTCTGAATAATTTCTATAATCGCATTCACTATGAGTTGCCTGTCTGTTCTGAAAATGTCCTCTCCAAGAATTTCTGGAATTTTCGCTAAAATTACTGCTTCTGTATAAATCATTCCTTCGCGCAAAAACGGCAAAATATTGTTTATAGCTTTTAAACTCAAATTGGCATAACCAACAGGGAAAGCGTTAAAGAGTGTTTTTAACTCTTTGATTTGATTGTCGTCTAATTCAAGTACAGAATTTATAAAGTCATCAAAGCATTCTTCATCCTCAAATGAAAATAGAATGTGCCATATATCCTCTATGGAATAAGTTATTGTTTTGCGCTCTTCTTTCTTGTTCGTCCTTACAACAGTTTTTTCAAAATGTTGCCAATTCTCCCCAAAAACGGATTTTAACCTTGCTGAAACAAAGCAACTGGAAACGGAAACCTTATCCATGCTTGCTTTGTAGTTCAGTTCCCAATTATAGCCACCATTGTTCTGAATAAATTTTCTAATTTCACCAAAATCAAACTCCCTTTTGCTTTTAAAGAAAAACTTTTCGTGATACAACTTTTCTTTTAATTCTAACGGAATGGGCTCAAAAGGAGCATCTTTATCTGTTCGATATTTAATGTTGTTAATAAAAGACCTTGCACGATACTCTTCAAAACTTGGATGACTTACGGGGCACCTTGGCTTATTGGGCTCTAGTGTGCACCTACCAACCAGTCCTTTTTGAGAGCGTAATGGGCGTTGATAAAATATTGAACCATTGGAAGTTTCTAGTAGTAACTTGTCTCTAAATTCTTTGTCGTTAATATCTTGAATATTTAATATTTTCTCAACTTCATCTCTATAGTCTGATCTTAATGTGTATCGGTTTCTTACCCGTATTCCTTCATCCTCTAAGTGAGCAAAGGCCGCACCCAAACTACCATGCTCAATAATTAAGTTCTCATATTCGTTTCTACCGATTGTTTTAGTTTCATTACTTCCTTTATACACCGCCGTTTTTTCGTTAGCTCCCAGTTTTCTACTACTTTTAAATCCTCGCCTCTGTGCGATGTGATAGAATGCTCTACCAACTTTATATCGATTCTCACGCACAGATAAATCCAGCTTCTCATTTATCAGCAATCTCCTTAACTGATAAGGGCTAGAAAAATCGGGAGTACCATCGCCATTGAAATCCAACTTTATCCATTGCTGAAAAGTCTCGTCATCAACGGGATAGGTTCGACCAACTCCTTTTTGGTAATTTTTCCAGCTTTTCAATTTATCAATATGCAATGGACAAAAATCATTGTCAATCAGCACTTTCAAAGTCTCCCATTTACGGTATCTTCTTGCGTTATATAATCTTCTTGAAGAACGGTGCTTTGTCCTTTCTGCTGCAAAAGAAAACTCGCCAGATTTTCCTTCCCCTACACCTTTTTTGAAGGTGTAAACACCATACCACGTAAAAACATTATCTTCTCTTAAAGTTAGTCCGATAGAATTAGTGCCTAAGTCTATTCCTAAAATTTTTTCCATGATATTTGTTTTTTTAATGAATATGACATAATTTTACACCTGTAAGACAAATCACAACAAGGCTATAAGCCGAAGAATACTGAACCCTGCGTACCCCGTAGGGTTTTTTACAAACTATTTGACATCTACAAATCACAATAAGGATTATTCCGTTGTGAAAACATTTAGCGCCTCGACTATCTTCGGGGCTTTTTTTATTTTGTAGCGTAAACAAATATATGCAATCCTATGGTGATATTCAAGGCTGGCCGCTTTAAAGCATGCCAATTCTTGTTTTGCAATCGCCTATCTCACCAACAGCTATTTGGATTGAAATTTTTAGCTAAAAGCCTTTCGTGTACAATTCTTAGACTCAATGCTTTTGACTCGCTTATTTTTAGGTGATATATATTACTTAATTGCTACTTTTCACCGCTTATACTTGGTTTTACAGTGTTTTTTCAAATATTTTTGTAAATTGGCACCTTGTTCCAGAAGTACGCGTACAGATTGATATAAGTCCATTAACTATTGGTGATGTAGGGTTAGCGTGTTGAGTATCATTGTTATTCGCAGTTAAGTGATGAAAAGACAGATTGGTTTTTGGGTTTTATTTCTTCTCTCCTTTGCCGGCATATCGCAGAGCTTAGGCGAAATAGTTGTGGATAGTGAGCATACCGCAACCCTAATCTTTGATCAGGATATTGATTTTGCCTACCTAGGCAGCAGCCCTCGAACGGGCGAAACCTCTTTTCAGGGGTTTGACCTCTATGTGAATCAAAACGTTTGTGTGATTCGGGTTAATTGCCCTTCGGCAACTAAAACTACGTTAACCGTTCGGCTCCACGACGGGTCTGTCCACTTTGGTACTGCAACGGTGGGGGATACCCCTAAAGTGGTTTATACCTATTCGGAGCTGAGGCTCCCAACAGGCGATTCCCTTATTGCTCATACGGGTTCGACCGAGGTAACCACACAATTCTTATCGCTGGAGCATCCCGAGCTTAAAGAGATTATTGAGAATATTAAAATTGTGCTTTCCATACAGCCCGAGTACCATACGCTAGCCTCTAGGGTGGGCAATGTGCTGGTTAGCCTTCAAAGTTTTAGGAGTGATGGGGAGTACATCTTTGCAGCCATAAAGATTCAGAATGAGAGCAAAAGCTCCTTTTCTGTAAATGATGTGGTATTCCGTTTTTTTGGCGAAAGGGGTAGACGAACCGACCAAGATATGGATATGGTTGTACCCATAACCATTGTGGGGCAACGGTTTGTTCAGGCAGGAAAAACGGAAGCCATTGGTGTAGCCATACCGCATTTTAGTATTGGTAGCCAAGGGGTTGTTGAGGTAGAGGTGATAGAGGGGTGTGGTGCACGACATGCAAAAATTGCAGTGAGCGGGTCTGTGCTTGGTAAAATGAAAGTTTTGTAATAATGGGTAAACGGTTAGCCATCGTTCTTTTCATTTTAAGCATATCCTCGGTGGGGCATGCGCAGCTACTACGCGTTTACAAAGCCAAA
>CAZKPD010000008.1:16664-28626 GCA_964554585.1 uncultured Rikenellaceae bacterium | reverse complement strand
GGGTTGAGAGCTCCCTTGGGTTTGGCTACTCCCTCAGCCGTCCCATTCGCCTAAAAATGGGGATGGCCTACGGATACCACCAGAAGGGGTACTCCAAATTCCATCGTTTTCAGCCCCATGTATCGTTCTATTACAACCTGTATAGCATGCATGAGCGTATCTTTTTCGATGGTTATGCAGCCCTTAAAGGAGGGGTTCAAGTTGGTAGCAATAGAATACTGGGCACAGTGAACGATTTTTATGTGGGTGAAAGTCTTGGGTTGAGCATGGAGTATATATTCTACTCGTACCTGACCGGAGGATTTTACGGCTCCAAAGACTTTTATCAACTCAATCGGGTAAACTCCCATTCATTCACGTTGGGCCTTTTTGTGTCGTACAATTTTTAAATAGAAGGGCTATGAAAAGGGTTATATTCCTACTGTTATTCTCTCAGGCAAGTTTTGCATTTGCCCAAACGGCTGTATTGGCTTCCAGCCAAATCGTCCATCCGCATTGCCCCATTCAAGACCTGGTAGTTTCCCTTTACAATATGGATCCCAATTGGACAGTTGCTTACTATAGCTTTTACAAACAAGAGATTCCTTCTGACCCTAATGGGCCTGTTGAGCTGTTGCAAACGAGTGCATCAAATAAGTATTCTCCCACCCAAACACAGGGCGAGTACGCCTATTATGCTAAGGTGTATTACACTATTGGCTCCGTGGGTCAAAAGTCCCAAATGGGTACTATAACTACCAACACGGTTACGGTTTCTTTTCTTGATGAGGTGTTTTGGAGCGGTGAGATTGGCTACTCACAGCAAATGTGTCCGGGAATTCCTGAACCGCTGGTCAATGTTAAATATCCTGCCCATATGGCCAATCCTCCGGTTGGAGCTACCTATGATTATGGTACCATTGAGTATAAATGGCAGGTTACCGATCGGCTAGAGGGATTATTTACATGGGAGGATATTCCCGGTGAGGGTGAGCCCGGGCTCACACTGGGTTTTCGATACCCCACCCTGCATTACCGTAGAGGAGCTAGGAATACCTGCTTAAATCAATGGTATTTTACCGATCCGGTAACCATAGAGACAGGGCAGTTTTTCGAAGAGGGGACTATTGGCACAGATCAGTTTATTTGCTACAATACAAAGCCGGAAACCATACAGAGCATTGTAGACCCGGAATGCCCGTTACCCAGGCTTATTGAGTGGGAACAATCCCATACCGGAACCGGTAGTTGGGTGGCCATACCCGGCGAAAACGATATCACCTTATCCTTTTCGGCTCCGCTTACTGCAACCCGCTTTTATCGTCGTAAAACTACTTCGAACTACTGTGGCTTCAAGTACTCAAATATTGTTAAAGTTACCGTACATCCTGTTCAAAGTGGGGGTGTATTGGGAGACGATGCAGTTACCTGTTTAGGTAAAAATTTTGATCCATTAAGGGTTCTTGTTGCGCCTGAGGGAGGGGATCCGCTATCCAACAGCTATATCATTGAAAGTGCACCCAAACAAAATAGCTTGGTCTGGACCCCTATGGCTACCTTTAGTGATATTGGGCAGATGGATTATCAGCCCCCATCCAACGAGATGGGAACCCTTTTCTACAGGCTTAAAACGGTAAATTTATGTAAAGAGATTGTGTCCAATGCGGTGAGGCAAGAGGTTATTCCCGAACTTTTTCCAAACGTTATCGGCGAGAGCCAAGCAATAGAGTACTACACCATACCCGATGCAATAGTTACCCTTGTTCCTGCTAGTGGAGGTAGCGAGAATTTTACGTACCAGTGGGAGCAGAAAAAGAGTTCTGACTCACTTTGGACCACTATCCAAGGCGCTATATCCACAAGCTATCAACCCGTTACACTGGTGGAAAGCACTTCGTATCGGCTTAGGGTAAAGGATCGTTCGTGCGGATTTGGATACTCTAATGTTGTGGATATTAGGGTAATACCCGAACTTCAACCCGGAACCATTGGTTATGATCAACTTATTTGCTACGCTACCCAATCCGATACCATAGTAAATGTAACCTCGCCAACGGGTGGTAACGAGACCTATTCATTCCAATGGGAAATGAGTATCAATAACCAGTATTGGTACGCTATAGATGGTGCTAATCAAGAATTTTATAGGACTGGAATTCTGGGAGCGAAGACTTATTACCGAAGAAAAGTCGCTTCGGGGTTAAGGACAAGGAATAGCAATGTGGTAGTTGTAGATGTTTACGATAAGCTAGTTATGGGCACCATTGGGTATGATGAAAATGTTTGTTTCAACGGTAGTATCTCGGCCATAACCGTGCTCACCCCACCCTCCGGAGGTGCCCCCCAATTCAGTAGTTTTTTCATCCAGCGTCAGCTCGATGAAAACACCTGGGAGGATGTAGCCACATATCCCGATGCAAATGCGGTAGAATACTATGCTCCTACAGATTCTGCAGGAACTTTTTACTATAGGCTTAAAATAGAGAATTACCCTTGTGGCTTTTTTTATAGCGACCCTGTAGTAAAAACGGTGGCCTCTCAGCTACAGGCCAATGTCATTGGAGATAATCAGGAGATTGATTATGGGCAGTATCCGCAGCAACTTAAATCCATAATCCTCGCCACTGGTGGATATGGGATATATACCTACCAATGGGAGCGAATGGTTGAGGGGCATGAGCTGTGGGAGCCTATAGATGGAGCAACCTTTACTACGTACCAGCCCGGATCGCTCTACAATACCACTTATTTCCGCATTAGGGTCGTGGATGAGCTGTGTGGCGAGGCGTTTTCTAATGTGGTAACCATTCAGGTGTATCCCAATTTGAATCCCGGGGAAATAGGGATTGAACAGACCGTATGCTATAATACAAGACCCAATACGCTGGAGAGTATCACTCCTGTCTCCGGGGGGAATGGGAACTACACTTTCCAATGGGAGTCTAGCCTTAATGGGTTGCATTGGATTCCTGTAAGCCAAGGTACCCTTGAGACCTATAGGCCCGGTACTCTAACCACACAGTCGAGCTATCGCAGGAAGGTGAGCTCGAGGACCCAGGTAAAGTATAGCAATGTACTTACTATTGGCGTTTATGAACAACAGCTACCGGCAACCATTGGTCAAAGTGAAGCGACCTGTTTTAACGGAATCTTCTCTCCTATTACAGTGATAACCCCTCCCGAAGGGGGTAATCCTGATGAAAATTCCTATATTCTACAACGCTCTTTGGATGGAGAGGCTTGGGATGATGTGATGACCTATGCCACTATAGACGCGGTAGAGTATTATGCGCCTACCGACTCAGCAGGTGCGTTTTACTATAGGCTTAAGGTGGATAATAATCCGTGTGGGGTCTCCTATAGCAATCTGTTAGAGAAATTGGTTTTTGGTGAGCTCAAAAGCTGCACTATTGGTTCTGATCAGCAGGTAGATTATGGTAACAATGCACAAAGTATAATCCCCTCCAGTATGGCATCAGGAGGATTAGGTGACTATACTTACCAGTGGGAGAGCAAAGTAGAGGGGCAAGAGAACTGGGAACCCATAGATGGAGCCACTTCAGCTAGTTATAATCCGGGTATGATGTTCCTTACCACTCGATATCGGTTACGGGTAACGGATAGCTGGTGTGGTGATGCGCTTTCCAATGAGATATCCATTCAGGTATTTCCCAACCTAGATCCAGGTACTATTGGTTACGAGAATCCTGTTTGTTATAATTCGCGCCCCGATACGCTGGTAAGCACAATCCCTGTTGCCGGAGGAAATGGGCAATACGCTTTCCGATGGGAATGGAGTGCTAATGCACAAACTTGGTATACCATTTCTTCTGGGTCTGCCGAGAGCTTTAGGCCGGGGGTACTGACTGAAAAAACCTACTATCGCCGCAAGGTAACATCCGGAAGTCAAACCAAGTATAGCAATACCATTGCCATTGATGTGTACGAACCCCAAATGTCGGCAGTTATTGAAGAGGGTTTTGAATTGGCATGTTTTGGAGGAACCTTTTCGCCCATTGTAGTGATTACTCCGCCTATGGGTGGTGAACCTAACGGGAATACCTATATCATACAGCGGTCTAAAAATTTTGAAATTTGGGAGGATACGGCTGCTTTTTTCAATTTGGAAGAATTAATGGAGTATCACATCCCTGCCGATGTGGGCGGAGCCTTTTATTATAGGATTAAAGTAAACAATCTATGTGGGATTACATATAGTAATAATACTTTTAAGAGTGTGTTCGCTGAACTAAAGGCAAATGTTATCGGAAATGATCAGGTGTTAGAGTATGGAATACAGCCACAACCCATTACAGCCATTGAAAATGCTTCGGGAGGGGTAGGCGAATTTACCTACCAATGGGAGCAAAGAGAGGAGGGGCAAGAGGATTGGGAGACTATCAATGGGGCCACATCAATCTCTTATTCTCCGGGTGTACTATATAAAACCGTCCACTATCGTTTACGGGTAATCGACACCATGTGCGGTGAGGCTCTTTCCAATGTGGTTACCGTTCAGGTCTACTCCGAATTATACCCCGGAATAATTGGCGGAAACCAATTTGTTTGCTACAAAACCACTTCCGATACCCTTGGGAGCATTGAACCTGTTTCGGGAGGGGATGGGGTCTATTCCTATGTATGGCAGCAGAGTATTGATGGGACCAGCTGGTACGGGATTGAGGACTCCAATAATGCGAGCTACTCTCCGGGTATTGTTACATTGAGTAGCTACTATAGGCGGAAGGTTAGCGCAGGTTCGCAATCCAAGATTTCCAATACGGTATTTATTGAGGCTGGGTTGCCATTATCCGAACCTGTAGTTTTGGGAGGAGGAACCCACTGTAAAAATAGTGATGTGGTTCTTACCATTGATGCACCGGGAGCTCAATATGTATACACTTGGCTAGCTGATACAACCTATTGGGCAACCAGTAATACTGCTATCACCATATCCAATCTTCAAGCTCCCGTGAATGTTCAAGTGTTTTATACCGATGAGCATGGGTGTGTTAGCGATACCGTAGGGCTGATAGTAGCGGTTGACCCCATAAAGGCCGATTTCTACTTTATGCCCACCTACCCTCAAATGGGCGAAAGGGTAAACTTTTACAGTACATCCGGTAATGCTGTGGAATGGCTTTGGGATTTGGGTCTGCCCGAGAATTATAGCTTGGAGCATCCATCGGCCTACTACTATGTGCCCGGAGCTTACCATATTTTGCTTGTGGCCACCAGCCCTGGAGGATGTTTGGATACAAAAATGGTATATGATGCATTTACTATCACATACCCTTCGCAGGATGATATTGATGTTATTAATCAGCTAAGCTTGTATCCCAACCCATCCTATAATGGCCAGTTTAACATCAACCTATCCGCCTCTCCGGCATTTGATCAAATGGTGGTTGTGAATTCGGTAGGGCAAACGGTGCTGGTTAAGTCGTATGACGAGCTGGGTGACGGATTTTATATCCAAGGTAAAGGGGTGTATTTGGTTCGGTTTATGCGTGAGGGATCTATGGTTGCTAATTCAAAAATTGTAAGGCTATGATTCGATCTGTCAAAATCTGTGCATTGATCTGTTTGATGGCTTTAGCGTCGTGCGACAATTCCATAGACTATTTTCGAAACATCAATCAAGCTCCGCTGATATTAGTCTATAAGGATGGACAAGAGCTTACCGAGCTCAACGACTCCATAAAGATTGATTACTCACGCTCCTATGAGTATAGCGTTAATGATGAGGAAATAGTTGAGCTTAGGGTGCTGGAACCTTCCGAGGGCTTGGCTGTGAATATTGATAAAAAAGAGTTTACTCTTACTGCCCTACAGCAAGGGGTGCATCAGGTTGTTGTGGGAAGCAAAGATGGTTTTGGTGAGCTGGCTGTTTTTCCTATTCATATTGTAGTGTATCACAACCTACTTCCTGTTTGCAAAATGGGGGTTGTTAGCATAGGTCAGTTAGAAATTGAGATTGACCTATCGAAAAGCTATGATCGCGATGCGCATTTTGGAGGGCAAATTATCCGCTATGAATATGATATTGACGGATATAGTTTCCTTTCCACATTCAATCAGGTTCACCATATTTTTGGTTCGGGCGGAATCAAAAATATCTCGGCTAGGGTTCAAGATAACAACAACGAATGGTCGCCGTGGGTAACCGTTACGATTGAAGTTAAATAGCTAAATATCAAAACTTTTCCTTACATTTTATCTGTTCTACTGCCATTTCTAAATGGCTGATTGCCTTTGTTTACTCTTTCGTCATCGAACAAAATCCCGCTGCAATGGTTTATTGAACTAATCTTTGCCTTTAAATCGAGGATGCTCGGTTTATGAGGAGTGATAAAAAGAAATGAAATATTATAAAATTGACAATTATGAACAAACTGGTGAACAATTTTTTATTTAAACCTTGGAAAGGGGGAAATGATTTTGCGCTTCTCCTAATTAGGTTGGCTTTTGGTTTAGCCCTATTCTATGGTCACGGATTAGGTAAGCTAAGTGTGATTTTTTCAGGACAAGAAATTCAGTTTTTAGATCCCATTGGTTTAGGACCAAAATTTTCATTCTATCTAGTAGCTTTCGCTGAGGGTATTGCCTCGCTGCTACTAGCTTTCGGGCTTTTTTCACGGTTCTCTGCGGTAGTCCTAACCTTTAATTTCCTCATTATTCTGGTAATGCACGTGGTAGTCTTTGGCGATTCTTTTGGCAATTTTGAGATGGTAATTCTCTATTTCTTTGCTTTTGCGTCAATGATATTTATGCTGCCCGGAAAATATTCGCTAGATCATTATCTGTTCAAAAAGAAAGCGTAAACAGTTACTTTTTTTAGCCTTCCCAAAATCCGGAATTATACGGATTTTGGGATTTTTTTTTATTCAAATGGCGGTGCCATTGGCATTAAATGGGAATAGTTGTACTGAGCTTAAAAAGTTGCATGGTTTTTGTTTTATCACGGGAAAGGTCTTAATCTGTTCAACCAAAAACCTACAGCTATGAAATCGATTACCCACATAATTTTGAACGCATTCCTAGTCTTAATGCTGGGAAGTAGTGCCTTACAGGCACAGCAAAATGCGGCATATCTGGGACTGCCCGGTGATAACTTGAACCTATTTGCAGTGATGGATATTTTCCGTAGCTCACCAACCCTCGAAGAGTTTGAGCAAAAACTCAACGATCCCGAATCCATGATTAACAACCTAGACTTAAACAATGATAATTTCGTCGACTACATTGCTGTGTACGATATTCCGGGTGATGATGTCCATGTAATTGTGCTCAGGGTTGCCCTAAACCGGGTTGAAAATCAGGATGTGGCTGCCTTTTTTATACAGAAAATGCCCAATGGTTCAGTAGTTATTCAGCTGGTTGGCGACGAAACCCTTTACGGCCCCGATTACATAATTGAGCCCAATGATAGTGCAACACCCAATCCGGGCTATCGAGGAGAGGTAGTACACTACAACCAGGGCAGTACGCCTACGGTAGTTTATCGCGAAGTATCATACTGGCCTATTGTTGTGCATATTTGGGATCCCTTTTATAGACCTTGGCACTCGGCTTGGTACTGGGGCTACTACCCGCCCTACTGGAGACCTTGGCATCCCCATTACTGGCACTACTACTACGGATATCACTACCACTACCATAACCACTACCATTTTTACTATCGCCCATGGAGGCATCACAGGTATCATGGGTATCGAACGGTTTACGTTTCGAAGGTGCGAACAAGCTCCGTAATCGTCGAAAATGGGGTGGTATTTGGCCGATATAAGGATACTTACAAACATCCGGAAACCCAAAGTGCTGGAGAAGCGTTATACAGACAGCGGATTAGCGAATCAAAAAATCCACGCCAATCGTTGCAAAAAGCACCGACGCGAACTAATCAGCCATTTGAGCAGCGCGAAAATGTGAAGCAAACCAATAGACCTCCCCAAAAAGGAGCCGTTCAAGAAACGGGAAAAGGCAGAGTTGAAGGAAATCAGAATACACGGATTCCCAACAATCGGGTAAACCAATCAACCACGAGTCCCGGCCGTGAGCAAACCCGTATCAACACCGACGGGCAGGGTAAAGTGAAAGAGCAAGCGAGACCCAGCACCAGCAATAAGCCTAAACCTGGTGAAGTGAAAAAGCCAACAGAACCGGCCAAAAGTACGCCGGTTAAAGAGCAAAAATCGACTAAACCTTCTAATCAGAAACCGGCGAGCTCTGCCAAGCCCGACAACTCGAAAAAGAATGACAGCAAAATGGAGCAAAGATCCAAAGACTCTGACCGAAGTTCGTCAAGTGGTAAATCATCGGCTCAATCTGGTAAAAACTCCGAGCGGAACAGCGAGCTAAGCAGAAATAGGAAGTAATTTTTGTTGGAAAGACATGGAATTAAAGTCGGAGCGGTAACTCGCTCCGACTTTTTTAGCAGTAATCTTTGCCTAAATCCCAAGTAATTATCGGTGCAATCAGCCTGTGGATTAATTATAAGTTTATCTTTACCAATGAAGTAGCGTCACGCTGGATAACCATATGCTCCTATAAACCCGACAAAATCAATAAGAAGATGTGCTTTTATTTTTCCATAAATAAAGTAAAAGGCGACAGGTTAGAGGAGGCGGGGGTACTCACCGCTCCCATGTTGGCACTAATTAACCCCAATATTTTAGTCAACGGGTTTGCCCATCCGCTTACCCCGGTGGTAAGCAGCAATAATCCGCAGATGCTGGAGATGTATCGTTGGGGATTGGTCCCGGGTACAGTTGGTACACACCGTGAAGCATCACACTTCTTAAGGGAGTATAGTACGCTGAATGCAATGAGTGAAAAATTACAAGATAGTAAACTGTATGCCGAATCTGCTGAAAGCCGCCATTGTCTTGTGTTAGCTTCCGGTTTTTTCGAATGGCAGCATAAGGGTCGGCAGCGAATTCCTCATTACATTTCTTTGGTATGCGAGAACCTATTTGCCTTTGCCGGAATTTGGGATAGCTGGGTTGATGAGCATGGAGTCTGCAACTATACGTATTCAATCCTCACCACTAAGGCTAATGAGTTTATGGGAGCCATACATAACAGTAAAAAGCGAATGCCGGTTATATTGCCTTTTCAGCGAGCCAAAGAGTGGTTAACCACATCCTTAACGGTGGATGAAATTCCAGAATATGTGCAAAGCTTACAACCACCTAAGCTGAAAGCGTATACCATTCAGCAGTTTTTACCCATTCCATCTGGATTTGTGCCCCACGAGGGCATGCTCTATCCGGTATCCTATCAAACTTTGGATACGGGTAGTCAGCTGTCGTTAGATTTTTAGTTTTTGTAAATTGAAGGGCTACCAAATAAAAAAAACCTGACAATCGATTGGATGTCAGGTTTTGTAAGCCGTGTGAAAGGATTTGTGTAAGTTTTAAAATTATTGAGGTGCTACATTTTAATTGAATGTGTATCACAAATGTATCAAAATTGTATCACAAATTGCGTTTTTTTTCGGTTTTAATTGCGTTTTTGTAGCACAGGCAGAAAAGAAAAAAGCCCGCTAACTATTTAGTAGCGGGCTTTTCCGTGCAATTTTGTTTTCTTTGATTGTCGGGGTGAGAAGACTCGAACTTCCGACCCCTTGCACCCCATGCAAGTGCGCTAGCCAACTGCGCCACACCCCGAACAAATTTGCGGTGCAAATATAGCTCCTTTTTTTAAATAACCAAAGTCAAACAAAATACAAACAGCTATTTTTAGGAAGCTCCTTGCTGATGGTTTTTAGGATGAGTATTGCTAACTTTGTCGCTTAAACTTTTTATGGTGTTTTTTGTTTTTAAACCGCATTCACTAACTTAAATACATAAATATGAATTTTTTCAAACCTCTTGAGACTAAGGATGAGGGCGTAAAATCTGCTCCAATCACTACCCCCTCCGAGCATGTTAGAGTACTGATTATTGGTTCGGGTCCGGCCGGATATACTGCAGCAATCTATGCTGCGCGAGCAAACCTAAACCCGGTGCTTTACGAAGGTCTTCAACCGGGGGGACAGCTTACAACTACTACCGAAATTGACAACTTCCCGGGTTACCCCGAGGGGATTACCGGAACGGCTATGATGGAGGATATTAAGAATCAGGCAATGCGTTTTGGAACAGACGTACGTTTTGGGTTGGCTACTGCTGCTGACCTGTCGAAGCAGCCCTATGCAATAACCATTGATGATGAAAAGGTGATTACTGCCGATGCGCTGATTATTGCCACTGGTGCCACTGCAAAGTATTTGGGTCTTGAGTCGGAAGAGAAGTATAAAGGTCAAGGTGTTTCGGCCTGTGCCACTTGCGATGGATTTTTCTACAAAGGACAGGATGTTGCTGTTGTTGGAGGGGGTGATACTGCTTGTGAAGAGGCAACCTACCTTGCCGGAATTTGCAATAAGGTATATTTGATTGTTCGTAAACCATACCTAAGAGCATCCAAGGCTATGCAAGACAGGGTTATGTCAACCAAAAATATTGAGGTGCTGTTTGAGCATACAACCAAAGAGATTGTGGGCGATATGAGCGGTGTAACGGGAGTAGTTCTTACCAAGGAGAATGGGGGAGAGGTAAAGAAAGATATTTCAGGATTCTTTGTGGCCATTGGTCACCACCCCAATACGGATATTTTTAAGGATTTTATCGATTTGGATGAGGAGGGTTACATTAAAACTCAACCCGGTACACCCAAAACCAACCTTGAAGGGGTGTTTGCTTGTGGAGATGTGCAGGACAGACATTACCGTCAGGCCATTACTGCCGCTGGTTCGGGATGTATGGCTGCCCTTGATGCCGAACGATACTTAGGAACTCGAGTTTTCTAATTTTTTCAATATCCCATAAAAATGGCTGCTCTCTGAGCAGCCATTTTTATGGGATATTATACCAACGACATCTTTTCGGCGTAGTATTTACCCTCTTTTAGCTTGGCTGCGCATTGCGCAAAGGCGTTTAGCGTTAGCTCCACATCATTAAGCGTATGAACGGCTGTGGGAATTAGCCGGAGCAATATCTGTCCTTTTGGTATTACCGGATAAACCACAATGGAGCAAAAGATGTGATAGTTCTCTCTAAGGTCGAAAACCATATTGGTGGCTTCGGGCACATTTCCCTCAAGGTAAACGGGTGTAACGGGTGATTGGGTTTGTCCGATGTCTAGTCCAATCTCTTTGAGCCCCTGTTGCAAAGCATGTGCAACGGTCCACAAATTTTCCCTTAGCCGGGGTTGGGTCTGTATTAGCTCTAGCCGTTTAAGAGCACCCATTACCATGGGCAAGGGAAGCGATTTGGCAAAAATTTGTGAGCGGAGGTTATAGGCCAAATACATGATAATATCCTCATCGGATGCCACAAAAGCACCGATACCTGCACCACTCTTAGCAAAAGTTGCAAAGTAAATATCTATTTCCTCTTGAACCCCAAAGTGCTCTCCGGTACCGGCACCGGTTTTCCCCATGACTCCAAACCCGTGCGCATCATCGACCAACAGACGAAAACTAAACTCCTTTTTCAACTTGGCAATAGCCTTAAGGTTTCCAAGGTCGCCGGCCATGCCAAATACACCTTCGGTAATAACTAGGATTCCTCCTCCGGTTTTCTGTGCCAACCTTTTGGCATGCCCCAGCTGCTTACGCAGGTTGTCCATATCATTATGGGCAAAGACAAATCGCTTTCCGGCGGTTAGCCTCAGCCCGTCAATAATGCAGGCATGCGATTGGGAATCGTATACTACCACATCATTGCGCGAAACCAAGGTGTCAATAATTGATACCATACCTTGATATCCGTAGTTAAGCAGATAGGCAGACTGCTTGCCTACAAATGAGGCTAGTTTTTCTTCCAGTTCCTCATGGTACTTAGTCTGTCCGCTCATCATTCTGGCTCCCATGGGGTAAGCCATACCAAACTGCGCAGCAGCATCAGCATCGGCTTTTCTTACTTCGGGATGGTTGGCG
>CAZKPD010000008.1:0-16654 GCA_964554585.1 uncultured Rikenellaceae bacterium | reverse complement strand
CCAAGTAATTGTTTAGGCTCCAGTTTAGAATCTTTTGGCCGCGAAAGGTCATCCAAGGGCCTATATCGCCTTCTAGCTTAGGGAATGCAAAGTAGCCGTGACCATCTTTTTGGTACTGCCCTATGGGGCCCATGCCCTCCCTGAGCTTATCGAAAATATCAGTCATAATGGATTTTGAAATTAACTGAAGTACTGTGCAAATGTACACTTTTTTGGGTATACAGTTTTTTTTATACTGATATTGTCGTGGCTTGCTCAAGTTTCAGTTGCACATTTTAGGATTATTCTTTATGCCTATCCTCCTTTCATAAAGGGTTTCGAACATATTCTATGGGGTGGTTGCTAAAAGTCGCTTAGCACTCTTTAGCTGATTGTTGACAAAAAGTTTTAGCTCGGTACTATGCCCAATTGTAAATATCTTGTTAACTTTGCTCGCTTTAAAGGCTTACAATAAATTGCTCGAAAAAGGGTTTTAATCCTACTACATTATCCTTGTGTAAGAATGAAGAATTTTAAAACAGCCCTAATTTTACTGCTGGTTCTCTTTATCGTATCCTGTTCCGGATTTGATAAGTTGCTCAAAAGCAGGGACTATCAGCTAATGTATCAGACAGGTTTGCAGTACTACCAGGAGAAAAATCACTATAAGTATACCACCATATTCGAGCATTTGGTGCCCATTTATAGGGGCACTGTGCAAGCAGATACCATAGAGTACTATTTGGCTGAGGGTTTTTACCATCAAGGCGATTTTATTTTAGCAGCGCATTTCTTTGATAAGTTTAGGCAGAACTACCCCCGTAGCACTTTTACCGAACGGGCGGAGTATATGTATGCACACAGTTTTTATAGGTCGTCACCACGTCCGCTGCTCGACCAAGAAGCAACGAATAATGCCATTTCGGCTTTTTCAGAATTCATATCCAAGTACCCCAATTCGCCCAAAAAGGCTGAAGTGAATGTGATTATGCATGAGCTACGCTCAAAGCTGGTTGAAAAAGCTTTTATTAATGCAAAGCTTTACTACGAGATGGATGATTACAAATCGGCCATCACTGCGCTAAAAAATAGCCTTACCATTTTCCCTGATTCGGATTTTCGCGAGGAGCAGCTGTACCTAATTCTGGTATCATCCTATAAATTGGCCGATAATAGTGTTCTCGAAAAAAGGCGGGAGCGATTTCAGCATACGCTGGATGAGTACTACAACCTCATGAGCGAATTTCCAGACAGTAAGTATAAGCGTGATGCCGAAAGGATATACGCCAATAGTATGAATATAATTGAGAAATAAGTTAAACAATAGATAACCATGGATTTTAAGAAAGTAGTAGCACCCCTAACCACAAGCACTCAGGATTTATCGGTTCTGGACAATGAAACGGGTAATATTTATGAGACTGTACGCGTTATTGCTAAGCGTGCCAATGTGATTGGTCAGGATATGAAACGCGAATTGAACCGTAAGCTGGAGGAATTTGCCTATTATACCGATAACCTTGAAGAGGTTTTTGAGAATAGGGAACAGATTGAGATCAGCAAGTTTTATGAGCGTTTACCCAAACCGGCCCTTATTGCGTTGCAAGAGTTTTTAGACGAAAAGATAAGCTACGAAAAAGAGCAACAGCTGCAGGAGGAAGTATAAATCTGATTAGATGCTTAAAGGCAAAAACATACTGCTTGGTATTACCGGTGGCATTGCTGCCTATAAAGTAGCATCGCTTATCAGACTTTTGGTTAAAGAGGGAGCCGACGTAAAGGTGGTTATGACCCCTTTGGCCAAAGAGTTTATTACCCCTCTGACCATTGCCACACTTTCTAAGAACCCTATTCTGGTTGATTTTTATAATCCCGAAAATGGGGATTGGAATAGTCATGTAGATTTGGGGCTTTGGGCCGACCTCTATCTTATTGCTCCGGCTACAGCCAACAGCATGGCAAAAATGGTCCATGGGGTTGCCGATAACCTTTTGCTCACCTCATACCTTTCGGCTCGATGCCCTGTAATGATCGCTCCAACCATGGATCTGGATATGTATCAGCATCCGGCAACCCAAAAAAATATGGAGATTCTCAGGAGCTATGGCAATATCATTATCGAAGCTCAGAGCGGTGAGCTGGCTAGTGGGTTAAGTGGGAAGGGTAGGATGGAAGAGCCCGAAAAAATATGTGAGGTAGTTATCTCCTTTTTTCAAAATCAGGCTACCCTCAAGGGGAAGCGTATTCTAGTGACCTCGGGGCCAACCTATGAGCCCATTGACCCGGTACGATTTATAGGGAACCGTTCGTCGGGACTTATGGGGTTGAGCTTAGCCCAAAGCCTGGCACAACGCGGAGCAGATGTGCTGTTTGTTACCGGCCCTACAACACATATGCCCAACCATAAAAGCATTGAAGTTTTTAATACCCCTACCGCTGAGCTGATGTATGGAAAAGCGGTTGAACTGTTCCCCTGCTGTGATGCTGCAATTCTTGCAGCGGCAGTAGCCGACTACTCTATAAAAAATATAGCCGACCAAAAGATAAAACGTAAGGGTGATACGCTAACGCTAGAGCTTATCCCTACAAAAGATATAGCTAAAGAGCTGGGTAGTATTAAGCATGATGGACAGCGCTTGGTAGGCTTTGCCTTGGAAACCGAAAACCCTGAAGAGAATGCTCTTCGAAAGCTTAAAAGCAAAAACCTCGATTTTATTGTGCTCAACTCACTCACCAATGAGGGTGCAGGTTTTGAGGTGCCCACCAATCAGGTTACCCTTA
This sequence comes from uncultured Rikenellaceae bacterium, assembly GCA_964554585.1. Taxonomy (GTDB): domain Bacteria; phylum Bacteroidota; class Bacteroidia; order Bacteroidales; family Tenuifilaceae; genus Perlabentimonas. The sequence goes on along the minus strand of CAZKPD010000008.1, from coordinate 13,894 downwards.
TCCGCAAGGATGGGAGCATAATATCATATTCTCTTAAATCTAAGGCCCAGGTAGCCGAAGATATTGTTAATGAGCTGGTGCTACTTTTTAGGTAAACCGGCTGCAAAACCAAAAATCATGCTAACTCGAAAAGCGCTCGCAGTAATAATACTCGGAATTCTAACCCCTTTTGTGTCATTCCAGCAAGAGCTTCGCTGCAATATCCAAGTCTCATCCCAGCGTATCCAGGGAACCAATCGGGAGGTTTTTCAGACCATGCAAACCGCCATCTATGAGTTTATGAATAATACGGCTTGGACCAACCACTTGTTTGGCCAGGATGAGCGGATAGAGTGTAACATGATGATTACCCTTAATGAGCAGATTGGCTCCGATGAGTTTAAGGGATCCATTCAGATTCAGGCCCGTAGGCCTGTGTTTGGCACATCGTACTCCACCACTATGCTCAATATTGTGGATAACAACATGAATTTTAGGTATGCCGAGTTTGATAAGTTGGAGTATATGGATTCTCGGCATAGCAGTAACCTTACTGCCATACTGGCCTATTATGCATACATAATCCTCGGATTTGACTACGATTCGTTCTCATACCTTGGTGGTACAGAGTACTTTGAGAAGGCAGATAAAATAGTGAATCAAGCGCAAAGCGCTACCGAAAGGGGATGGAAAGCCTATGAGGGTAATCGGAAGAACCGGTATTGGCTGGTCGAAAATTTGCTGAGCGTTAAGTATCGTCCCATGCGTGAGGTGTACTACAAGTATCACCGGTTGGGTTTGGATAGGATGAGCGATAAGCTCACCGAAGGTCGTGCCGAAATAGCAGAAAGTTTGGTGAATATACAACGCGTTTTTCGAGATAAACCCGACACCTATATGTACTATATTCAGGTGTTTTTTGATGCTAAGAGCGATGAACTGGTCAATATTTTCTCCGAATCCTTTCCTGCAGAAAAAACAAGGGTGTTGAATATCTTAACCGAGGTGGATAACGCCAACGCCAGCAAGTATAGTCGGATGACACAGGATGGGGTATTGCAGCGGCCCGCTCAACGATAGATCTGTTTAAAGTTCGAGAGTGATATGCTGAAGCACCTTCTAGTTAAGAATTATGCCATTATTGATAATCTGGAAATAGACTTTCATTCCGGTTTAAACATTATTACCGGTGAAACGGGTGCCGGGAAATCGATACTGCTGGGAGCTTTGGGGCTAATCCTTGGCAATAGGGCTGAGGTCAACATTCTTAAGGATAAGGAGAATAGCTGTGTTGTTGAGGGAACTTTTAATCTGGAGGGTTATGGGTTAGAACCGCTCTTTGCCGAGAACGATATAGATTTTCAGCCCAATACCGTTATCCGCCGTCACATTAACCCCTCGGGAAAATCCAGAGCATTTGTAAATGAGCTTCCGGTTAACCTAAACCTGCTTAAGGATATTGTGGGTAGGGTTATCGATATCCATTCGCAGCACCAGAGTTTGCTGCTAGGTAACGCAGGGTTTCAGCTATCGGTGATAGACTCCTTTGTGGGAAATGGGAATCTTTTGGATGAATTTAAAACCCACTATACGCGGTTTAGGGAGCTAACGACCCAGCTGGAGGAGTTAACGCAAAGAGCGCATCAGGCAAAGACTGATTTGGATTACCTGCAATTTCAGCTTAACCAGTTGGAAGAGATGAATTTGGTTGAGGCAGAAGAGCAAGAGCTAGAGCAGCTGCAACAGCAGCTTACCCATTCGGAGGATATCCAGCTGGCACTGCAAGAGGTGGTTAACTATTGCAATGCCGAAGATATTTCGGTGCTTATTTGGCTTAAGGGAATGGAGGATGCCCTGAAACGAATAGCTCCCTTTTACCCCTTGGCAGAACAGCTAGGCAGCAGGGTTGAGGCTGTACGCATTGAGCTTAAGGATATTGCCCAAGAAGCTGAGATTGAGAGCCAAAAGATTAACCATAACCCTGCAGAGCTGGAGCGGGTAAATCGCCGCTTAGATGATCTAAACACGCTTATGCAAAAGCATAGGGTTAGTAGCACTTTGGAGCTTGTTGTCATTCGCAATGAGTTGAGAGGCAAGGTTGATGAGATTGAAAACTATGACGCCGTACTGATTAAAAAGGGTAACGAACTGAAAGCGGTTGAGCAGAAGGCTCGTGATCTTGCGCAAAGCATCAGCAAGAGCCGCATAGAGGCAACTCCTCACATTGAAAAAAGCATCATCTCAACCTTGAGCCAGCTGGGAATGCCCTCTGCAGGTTTTAGGGTTGATTTAACCCACACCCCAGACCTAACGCCCAATGGCATGGATAGGGCGCTATTCCTTTTTTCGGCCAATAGCCAAATACCTCTTCAAGAGCTTTCGAGGGTAGCCTCAGGGGGTGAGTTCTCTAGGCTGATGCTCAGCCTAAAAGCGTTAATGGTAAAAGCCAAAGGGTTGCCCACCATCATTCTGGATGAGATTGATACGGGTGTTTCGGGCGAGATAGCCGATAAGGTGGGCAATATTATTCAGCAGATGTCAACCGACATTCAGGTTATCAATATCACGCACTTACCACAAATTGCTAGTAAAGGCAAAACGCACTTCTTGGTGTACAAAGAGGAGTCCTCCGGAGTGCCCAGCACCCGGATTCGTTTGCTTAATTACGACGAGCGGGTGGAAGAAATAGCCAAAATGCTTAGCGGCGAGCAGGTGTCGCAGGCAGCATTGACCAATGCAAAGCATTTATTGACCGGATCCAATTAGTTGTAAATCAGTCTATTGCTTTAATTGTTAGAACAACTTGAGCGAATAATCGTTTATATTATTTGTGTGTGTATATTTGCCCTTCAAATTTTGATTTGAAATTTTAGCTTAACCAAACCATATCATTATGTCAAACAATCTATTAAAAGGAAAAAAAGGGATTATTTTTGGAGCGCTTAATGAGAACTCCATTGCTTGGAAGGTTGCCGAACTTGCACATAGTCAAGGGGCCCAGTTGGTTTTAACCAATACGGAAATTGCTCTGCGCATGGGAACATTACAAGAATTGGCCGAGCGCACCAATGCTCTTCTCATTCCTGCTGATGCTACCAATGTGGATGATTTGAACGAGCTATTTAAGAAATCCATGGAGCATTTTGGGGGTAAAGTTGATTTTGTACTTCACTCCATTGGTATGTCGTTAAACGTTCGGAAAGGACGTACTTACGATAATTTGGATTACGGTTTTTTGGCAAAAACGTTGGATATCTCTGCCATCTCATTTCATAAAATGCTTCAGGTTGCTTGGAAAAAGGATGCCATCAACGAGTGGGGGTCTGTGGTTGCGCTGACCTATATTGCAGCGCAGCGTACCCTTTATGGATACAACGATATGGCCGATGCCAAAGCATTGCTCGAATCTATTGCACGTAGCTTTGGGTATATTTACGGGCGTGAACGCAAGGTGCGTATCAACACTATTTCTCAGTCGCCAACCATGACAACTGCCGGAAGTGGGGTGATGGGTTTTGAGGCGCTAATGGACTTTACCGAGCGCATGTCGCCATTGGGTAATGCCGATGCCGAAGAGTGCGCAGGACTTTGCGTATCGCTCTTTAGCGATTTGACACGCAAGATTACCATGCAGAATATCTACAATGACGGTGGTTTCTCAAGCATGGGGATGAGCCATCGAGCCATGGCCATTTACAACAGAAACTTGGAGGATTGTGTTGATTGTAAATAGCAATCCTTTACGATAAATAAAAAGGGTGGTTGAGCAATGCAACCACCCTTTTTCTATGGTCTTGATAGGGCTATTCCACCTCTTTAACAAGAAGGATATAGGTAGGGAAATGGTCGGAGTAACCGCCTAGGTATTGTCCGCCAGCGTGGGTGCGCAATGGGTATCCCTTAAATCGACCCGATTTTTGCTGTAGGAACGTTTTATTAAAAACGTGGGCCTTATAGTATCTGTACGACGAATAGTCCTTTTCCATCAGGTTATGGTTGGGCAAAACCATATCAAAAAGGCTCCAGGTATCGCGCCACGCTAAGGTGCCAATTCCCTTCTTATATAGATCGTAGAATGGATTGAATAGCTCTGTACCCTCCAACTTATCGGGCGATTGACTAGCTTTAAGGTATTTAACAACGCTTTTGCTGTCGGGATTATCGTTTAGGTCGCCCATGTATATAATTTTGGCGTTGGGGTTAACGGTCAGCACCGAATCTATAATATGCCTACCCAGCTCTGCTGCGGCAATTCGCAAAGGGCGGCTGCGGCTTTCCCCTCCGCTTCGCGAGGGCCAGTGGCTAACCACAAAGTGAAACTCTTCGCCATCGAGCAATCCCGAAACCAGAAGTTGGTCGCGGGTATAAAAGTCTGCCATCCCATCCACATAAAGCCGATGGCTGATGCTGTTGGTCAATTTAAAATATTCGGGCTGATAGAGCAGTGCCACATCAATGCCCCGCCTGTCGGGGCTATGGTAATGCACGATTTGGTAGTTGCGATGCGCAATGGCTTCCTGTTTAACAAGATCCTCAAGCACTTCTCTATTTTCTACCTCGGATACCCCAATAATGGCAGGGCCATGGGGGGTAGCATCGGTGCCTATTTTTGAGATTACCTCTGCCAGGTTGGCCAACTTCTCATTATATTTCTTGGTATTCCACTTGTTATCGCCTTCGGGCGTGTATTCTGTATCGTTTACACCGGGGGTGTTCAGCGTGTCGAATAGGTTCTCAACATTGTAAAACGCTACACTGATAACCTTAAACCGCTTAGCTTCCTGTTGGGCATATAGGTTGACCGAGAGTAGGAGAACCAAAGCGGTTGCAAAAACTTTCACCACGTTGTTATTTCGAATAGTCATAGGGTAGTTATGTTTGCTCATGTTGTTTTGCTTAAAAAGGAACTATGGGCAAGGTCAATAGCCATCTATCGATAGATATACAAAAATCCGGTAGTGGGATTGTATAGGTTCTCGGTATCCCTTAACACATAGTAGTATATCCCATCGGGTAAATCTTGACCATAGTAGTTTTTGCCGTCCCAATGGATAAATGAAGCTTCCTTTTCGTATACCAACATGCCAATGCGAGAGAATACCTTAAGGATTAGCTCAGTAGATTCGGAAACCTTAATCTCAAAGTAGTCATTTACAGAGTCGCCATTGGGAGTAAAAACGTTAGGGATTTGAGGGAAGTCCAGCTTATCGGAACGCACTTCAATCACCTCTGTTTTGTTTGGATGCAAAAGGGTTTGACTAATCGATTCAGTATCAATTTTTGCTCTTGTGTGTAGCTCTTCGCCTTGATATGAGTAGGTTAGCTCAACCTTTACCATGTGAGTATCAAAAGAGTTCTGATCCACTTGGGGGTTCATTTGGGAAGAGGTAATCTGCCCATCATTAAAAATCCAATAAAAACTATGTGACCCATCGGGGGCATTGGCCGAGAATTGAATCTGTTTTGTCCCGTCAGCCCTTTTTTCTACCTGGTAGGTAAAAGGTGTAGCTGTTTGAGCAAAGGCTACGCTAAGGCTAAAAAGCGCAATGGCCAAGGAGGCATAAATGGTTTTTTGCATGGTTTTAGTATCTTTCAAAATGTAAATATAGTAAATGAGCCAACATCTTTTAAATATTTTCGGTTAATTTCCTCACCACCCTAAAGTGGTTAAAAAATTCTTTCCCAAAAACCCTCAGAACCGTATAGCTGGGAATAGCCAGTAACATCCCCAAAATACCGCCCACGCTTCCGGCCAATAGCAGTACAATAAATATTTCTAGCGGATGGGCATGAACGCTATTGGAGAAAATGAGGGGCTGAAACACTACGTTGTCAATAATTTGAACAATCATAAGGATAATAAACATCAGGATGAGCAGAGGAACCATTTCTTGCATAAACGGCAAATCGAGATTGGTGGCCACACCAATAAGCAACCCTAAAATTGTACCCACTATGGGACCTACATAGGGGATTACATTGAGTATACCTCTGAACAATCCGATAACTATTGCCGTACGAAATGGAATGCCAATAAGAGATAGGCCCACCGTATCTAAAAAAGCGATGGCAGAACTCTGCAGCACGATTCCTATGAAATATCGGCGTAGTAGGCTGTTGATGCTACCTAGGGCACGTCTCACATTCTCTTCAAATTTTTCCGGAAAAATCATGGTAACACCCTCTAAAAAAAGCCCTTCATCTTTTAGAAAAAAGAAGGTGATAAAGGAAATGGAGAAGGCACCAATAGCCAAATTCCCAATGATATTGGCTGTAGAGCTAAACAGGTCGGTGATAAAGCTAACGCTGATAAAATCGCTCACCTCTTGGGTGAGATATGCCTTAATTGAGAAGTCTTTAACAGATTCGGGAAGGTACATCCTTATGAAATTATCCAACGCCTCCAACGGTTGATTAAAGTTGGCCACCATGCTGTGCACATCCACAGAGCTCAACTCGTTCATCTGGCTAATAACTAAGGGGATTATAAGTCTGAAAAAGAGGATGAAAAGGCCCCACAGTGTGGTTAGGGCAATCGCTGCTCCCAGCGCTTTTGGCGGATGCCAATTCCGAATTTTTATTCGGCCAATAAGATCAACAATGGGTTTACCAACCAGCGATAGCACGGCTGAAATAAGGATATAGGCCACCACATTGCTAAAATACCATAATAAAAAAAGGACAACAGCTATACCTATTCCCAAAGTAATGTATCGTGCCAGCTTGTTCATGCTAAAATCGCTTTACCTTATCATTATCCGTAAAAGTAGGTTTTTTATCTTTAAACTACTGCCCTAAAGCGTATGAAAATGCGAATAGTAAATAATCATAGTCTTACAATCTGCTCTGTTAAGGAAACGGATAATTGGTTTTGCCTTTATTGTTGGGGTAAAGCACCAAAAAATAATCAATTAAGCTAAACTTGTCCTGGTTCAAAAACGTCAAACGGGTAATTTTTGATAAACATGGGAACTCACGAATTCTTTTTTGCCCACAAGGGTGAATTGGCCGCCCTGGTTACCGCCTTTTTTTGGACCATTACCGCTGTGGCTTTCGAGTCGGCAGGTAAAAAGATTGGTTCCCTTTCGGTTAATCTCATTCGGCTCAGCTTAGCTTTCGTGTTTTTAAGCCTACTCTCTTGGATCCTTTCCGGATCAGCTTTCCCCATTGATGCTTCAAGGCATAACTGGTTTTGGCTCTCCATTTCAGGATTGGTTGGTTTTGTGATTGGTGATCTGATGCTTTTTCAGGCTTATGTGGTAGTGGGCGCACGAATCTCAATGCTTATCATGGCACTGGCGCCACCCATTGCAGCCCTTATAGGATGGATTACCCTGGGTGAAACCATGACTGCCCGGCAGGGACTGGCCATGCTGCTCACCTTTGCGGGTATAGCTATGGTGGTACTTAAACGGCAGGCCGATGCGGGAGAGCAGAGTAGTTCCCGGAAAAAAGTGAGATTCTCTTATCCCATAGTTGGTTTGCTGCTTGCATTTGGCGGAGCGGTGGGGCAGGGAGGCGGACTGGTGCTTAGCAAGTACGGAATGGGCGACTATGATGTTTTTCATGCAGTGCAAATACGTGTAATTACAGGTATAGTTGGGTTTGCAATTATCTTTGCCATTACCCGACGATGGAAAGATTTGGCCAAAGCGCTTACCCATAAAAAGGCATTGAGCGGTGTGGCTCTTGGAGCTTTCTTTGGACCATTCTTGGGAGTCTCATTTTCGCTCTGGGCAATTAAGTTTACTACCACAGGTGTGGCTTCAGCTATTATGTCCATCGTTCCGGTACTTATTATTCCTTTCTCTATCTTTTTGATGCACGAGAAATTTAGCATTAAAGAATTTTTTGGTGCAGTAATCTCCATGGTGGGGGTATTCCTCTTTTTTATATAATAGAAAAGACGCTTAGTTAAGTTGACCATTAGGTGAGAGCAACTATAAATACTATTTTTGGCATGCTGTAACTTGCAGTTAAACCTCAGCAATGTTTGTGGGTCACATTGATGTGATTATTATCAATGAAACAATATCAATAATTCTAAATACTAATTTTACTTAGCATGATGAAACTCTTTAGAAAAATTACTCTTTTGGGACTTTTAGCTGTTATGGCTATCCCATCCATGGCATACGAGGATGCTCGTATGATGCGTTTCCCGCACATCAATGGGAACCAAATTGTATTTGTGTATGCCGGTGATATTTGGACCGTAAACGCCAATGGTGGCGATGCACGCCAGCTTACCTCGCATAAGGGGCTGGAGCTGTTCCCAAAAATCTCTCCCGACGGGCAATGGATTGCCTTTTCGGCCGAGTATAGCGGAACACGCCAAGTGTTTGTTATGCCCGCCAAAGGCGGCACGCCCAAGCAGCTCACCTTTTACAACGATGAGGGCATTCAACCGCCCCGCGGTGGTTTCGACCATATCGTGTTGGGCTGGACATCGGATAGCAAAAGGGTGTTTTTCCGTGGCAATCGTACGCCCTATGGCGATCGAATGGGTAAGTACTACACCGTTAGCATTGATGGCGGTTTTGAGGAGGAGCTGCCCATCCCGCATGGTGGCTTTGCCGACTTGTCTCCCGACAATAAAAAGGTGGTTTTTGCCTATGTGGATCGTGAGTTCCGTACCTGGAAACGCTATCAGGGCGGTCGCGCCTCCGACCTCTGGATTTATGATTTGGAGAAGGATCGCTCGGAGAAGATTACCGATTTTAAGGGAACCGACCATATTCCTACCTGGTATGGCAACAAGATTTACTTTGCATCCGACCGCGACCTGTGGCTCAATATCCACAGCTACGATGTGAACACCAAAGAGGTAAAGCAGATTACCCGACACACCCAGTTTGACGTGATGTGGCCCAGCGGTTCCAACGGTCAGCTGGTATATGAGGTGGGAGGATATCTTTATAAGCTAGACCTGAAAACGGAGCAAACCCAAAAGTTGACCGTGAATATTAATTACGATAATCCTCACACCTTGCCCTATCACAAGAATGTGAAAGACAATATCCACAGCATGGCCATCTCGCCCAGCGGAAACCGTGTGCTGTTTGATGCCCGTGGCGATATTTTTTCTGTGCCTGCCGGTGAGGGAACCATTCACAACCTTACCAATAACCTTGGAGTTCGTGCCGTGTATCCGCAGTGGTCGCCCGATGGCAAGCAAATTGCCTACTATTCCGATGCAACAGGCGAATATGAGGTTTATCTTCTTGAGAATAAAGAGAATGCTCAACCCCGACAGGTAACCAAGGGTTCTAAGGGTTGGAAATACCAAGCCGTGTGGTCGCCCGACAGCAAAATGCTTGTTTATTTTGATCGCTCCATGCGCCTGCAGCTGGTTAACGTGGAGAGCGGAAAGGTAACCGTGGTGGATACACCCACCTCCAATGAGATTAGAAGTTACAGCTTCTCACCCGATTCCCGCTGGATTACCTATACCAAAGATTCGCCCAATGGTCAAAGTGCCATTTGGGTTTATAATATTGCTCAGGCTAAAGCAACCCAGTTAACCGATGGTTCGTTTGGCGATGGTAATCCCGTTTTTTCCAAGTGTGGTGAGTATCTATTCTTTGTATCCAATCGCGATTTCAACCTTGAGTTCTCATCCTTTGAGTTTGATTACCTATACAATAATGCAGGGAAGATCTATGCGCTTACCCTTCGCAATAATGGTCCCAGACTTTTTGAACCCAAAGAAACCGTAGAAGAAGTTGATGCAGATAAACCCAAAGAGGAGAAGAAGGATGTGAATGTTACCATCGATTTTGATGGGGCCAACCAGCGTATTGTGGCTTTTCCTCTTGCATCGGGTAGCTATTGGGGTTTACAACCTGTTGAGGGTGCTTTGGTCTATGCCGGTGAGCAGGGTTTAAATCGCTATAACCTTAAAGAGCAGAAGAACGATGTGATTATGTCGGGTATTTTTGGTGGTGTGGTTTCGGCCGATGGCAAAAAGTTCCTCTACCAGAGCCGTGGCAGCTATGGGGTAGCCTCATTGGCCCCTGGCCAAACAGCGGGAGAGGGTAAGCTCGATTTGGACCAGATGACCCTACGCATTGAGCCTCGCAAGGAGTGGGAGCAGATTTTTGTGGATGGATGGCGCATCTTCCGCGACTATTTCTACGTTTCAAATATCCACAACGTGGATTGGGACGGGTTCAGAGCGAAATATTCGGCCATGGTACCCTACGTAAACCACCGCTTTGATTTAGACTACATTTTTGGCGAGATGATCGCCGAAACCAATGCAGGGCACTCCTATGTGGATTGGGGCGATTTTGAAAGGGTAACCCGTATTGATAATGGCTTGCTGGGTGCTAAGCTAACCGCCGATGCGAAGAATAAGCGTTACATCATCAGCAAGATTTATCAAGGAGAGAATTGGAATCCTGCACGCCGCTCACCGCTTACCGAGCAGGGCATTGATATTAAAGAGGGCGAATACCTGATTTCCATTGACGGGAAAGAGGTAACCACAGCCCAAAATCCCTACGCTTTCCTCGAGAATAAGGCCGATCGTTCGGTACGGATTACCGTGAATAGCAAGCCTTCGGCTACAGGTGCGCGCACCTACACCATTAAGCCCATCGCCAATGAGCAGGAGTTGCTTTACCTGGATTGGGTAAATACCCGCCGTGCCATGGTGGATAAGCTATCCGGTGGTCGTATTGGCTATATCCATGTGCCCAATACCGCCATTGAGGGTAACCGCGAGCTACATAGGGGCATGTATGCCTACAACCACAAGGAAGCGTTAATTATTGACGACAGGTTTAATGGCGGTGGTTTTATTCCCGACAGGATGGTTGAACTCCTAACCCGTCAAACCCATGCCCATTGGCATGTGGCCGGTTTAGACCCCATGCGTACCCCCGGTGTGGCCCACGATGGGCCAAAGGCCATGCTTATTAACAGCTACTCCTCATCGGGTGGTGATGCGTTTCCACATTTCTTCCGCCAAAAAGGGTTGGGAACCATTATAGGTACCCGTACCTGGGGCGGTTTGGTGGGCATTAGCGGTAACGCCCGCATGATGGATGGCGGATATTTATCCGTTCCCCGATTTGGTATCTACAACGACAAGGGCGAGTGGATTATTGAGGGCGTTGGCGTTTATCCCGATATTGAAGTGGTGGACGAACCCCATCTGCTGCACCAGGGTAAAGACCCGTCGTTGGAGAAAGCGGTGGAAGTGCTGCTACAGCAGCTTAAGGAGAATCCCACTAAAAAGTGGCCCGTTCCTGCCGATCCCGACCGAAGTGGATGGGTAGAGCTGGAGATAAAGTAGATTGCTATATTCATAGAAAGAGGGTGTCTTAAAAGGTTGAGGCACCCTCTTTTTTCTTTTATTGAAATTTAGAATTGATGATTTAATTCCAAAATCTAATCTTTGTTCTTAAGTTTAAGTGATAATATAAAATTACCGTTATGATTAAAAAAGTAATTCTCAGTACGCTAATAATACTAATCACCTTTTGTTTTGCTCAAGCGCAATATGCGGTTAACAAAAAGCAATATAATTATAAAGAGTATAGCTATCAGCCAAACGATCGGATTGACCCTTTTGTGGCAGGATTTATCTCCTATTTTATTCCCGGGATTGGACAAATGGCGTCAGGGGAGACGCTTAGGGGTACTGCTTTTCTTGTGGGCTATGCTGGTGTAACGGTTACGGCTTTTGCCGGGTTGGTGAATGGAGCGACCTCTCCCATGAGATTTAATGGATTTCCCTATAATACGGGTTATAGTATTGCTTTTGCATGTGCAGTTTTACAACAAGTTGTTTCCGTATGGTCGGCCATTGATGCAAGCCGGGTGGCTAAGGTGAACAATATGGCGTTGCGGCAGGGCGCTCAACGTGCAGAGTGGAACTATAATATTGAGCCCTTTGTTTTCAATAAAACAGAGAATGGCGCTCTTGGTGCCGGCCTTACGCTTAGGGTGAGTTTTTAGCGATTTTCTTTATAATATATCCGGTGTAAGATTATTGTTAGAAAAGGCTAAACCCTAATGTAACAGTTACCGCTCTCTCTTTACCAAAAATTCTTTCGGGTTTTAGGTCGGGTATGGATTTAACCACCCGCACTACTTCAGCATCCAATTGGGGGTTAATACCCTTTATTACCTTCACATTGCTTATCTCAGCAGTTTCCGATAGATTGAACTGTATTTCAATGTGGTCAAAATCGGAGATTTTTGGTGTGTACCCTTTGGGATACCTAATATTTGATTGGATATAGGTAAAGGGCCACGGCTCCGTATCCAGCGATTCGGCAACCCGAAATAGATTGCTGTCAGCCATCCAACTCCTTGCTGAATCTGTTTCCAAAGAAAAGGGAATACTACCCCTTTCAATATCGACGGTATAGGAGTAGTAATCCTTATCTCCGATTGTACCGCGACCCTCAGAAAGTTTAAAGGGACCAAACAGTATGAGTTTTGTACCGGTAATGGCACCTTTCTCCTTATGGGGCTTACCTTCCTGCATTGCAAATTCTTTTTCAGAAGCTTTACTCGATGTATATGTAAGTGTCGACAGATAGGGTTTCCCTTTTTGAATCAGCGCTACCCTTAGCTGCTTACTTGGAGATTCAAGTCCAAGATCAAAGTCCAACACCTGTTCATTATCTACCACAATGGCATACAGATAGTGGCTGTGTGGAGCATCTGCCTGTAGTTTAAATTGCAGTTCGTCTTCAAGTTTATAGCGATCCAACCTATATCCTTTTTCAATCTTACTATCAATTGGGTCAATTCGTTTTTTTTCTGCAGTTTGGAGAGCTAAGGTTGGATGACTCTCATTTACACCAATGCTAATTATCATAAAATCCGCACCTTCTGTAGCATAAAGTGGATGGGATTCGTTCACTTCTTCAACTTTTTTTACAAAGGAACTGTATACGATGCGCAGATTATTTTCTAAAGCCAACTCTAAGTTTTTATGCAATTTCACCGAGTCTTGAATAGATGCAGAATGCTGTGTTGTTTGGGATTGGGTAATTGCTTCAGTTTCATATATAATTTGCTCCTGAACTTTAAAAGAGAAAAGGAAGAAGATACCTATCAAAGCAGGTATAAATAGCAAATACCTGAGGCTACTGTTTCGTTTTCTTTTTGATGTCATCATGGCAAATCGGTTTTTAATGAGTTTGGCACTAAATGTATTGGCCACCCGCGGAATATTAGAATTGGTTACACAGTGTAAAATAAACTGCTGGTAGGCTATGGGGTCGGTTCCGGAGCCAACCACCTGCTCATCGGCAAGGTACTCGTGCACTTCGCTTAACGACTTTTTAAAGATGTACACCAGTGGGTTAAACCAATGGAAGGCGATAAAAATCTCTGCAAACAGGAGATCCAGCGAATGGTGCTGGCGCACATGCGTCAACTCATGGCTTAGGAGCATATCCCGATTGGGACTATTGAAATCAGCCGGGGTCATTACAATCTTCCCAAAATAGGAAAAGGTTTGTTCCCATCGGTCTGAAACTAAAATTGTGATTCCATTTACTACTTCTTTACGGTTGTTTCGATGGAGTCGAAATGACATTGCTATCAGATGGAATAGCGTATGTATAAGAAACAGGGATACTCCCAAAAGGTAGATTGCGAGCAGGAGATTCATACCATTAAATGGTATGTGTAATCGGGTTGTTTTTTCTGTTTCAACAGTAGGGGCAACTGCTAGTGGATTATCGTAGAGTTGCTCATCCGCACCCAAAGTTACAGACTCTCCCGATGCCAATTCTACAGCCTCAATGGTCTTGGTCACATTTACTTTATGCGTATAAACCAGGGTTGGCATAGCTATGGCAATAATGGCAATAGCCATAAGCACAAACCTGCTTAGTTTAAATCGGTTCTCGTTTCGGAAAAGTAGCAAGTATGCCAAAAAGAGAAT
>CAZKPD010000007.1:28725-41480 GCA_964554585.1 uncultured Rikenellaceae bacterium | reverse complement strand
ACAAAGTTGCCATTACGCAAATGAAATCACTACTTGAAAGCAACACAATAAAAAAGCTAAAATAAAAACAACGAACCGCTAACACAGTGTATAAGCCATAAGGGTTTTAGTGGTATGTGAAACGTAGTAGCCCGCTTCAACTTTTGTGTAACTTGACAGGAAATCGCCCGCAACCGGCAACTAACCATACCACCAAACGTTAGGCCTAATTACAATGAACCCCTCGTTATAAAACAAAAAAACAGAATGATTAGACTATCCTTGGTTTTAGGGTTTATGCTTTTATATATTTCATCTTTCTCCCATGATTATGATGCTGAACTTATTTATCATAAAACTACCATTGAGATTAATAAAGGCAAGTTGACCAAAACAAAATATTACGAAATTAAAATAAACAATAGGGCAGGAGAAAAGTACACGAAAATTGCCATCCCATTCTCAAAACTCATTAGATTAAGTAAAATTGAAGCTTATGTTAAAGATGTAAATGGGAAGATTGTTAAAAAACTCAAAAAAAGTGACATTGTAGAGAAAAGCTCAATATCAGGTTTCTCATTTTATGAAGATGACTTTGTCAAAGAATTTACTCTCAAACATAGTGAATACCCATATACCATTACATATTCATATCAGATTCAGCAAAGTGAATTTTTAAATGTAGATTTTTGGGTGCCAATTATCAGTGAGAAAGTTCCCACTTTAAAGGCTGATTTGGAGATTTCTGTTCCTAGAGACTATGAAATAGTATATAAAAATCAATTTGTTGACACACCAACGATTGACACGGCTGAAAATATGATTAAGTTTCAATGGGAAGCAAGCTATACAGACGTTATTAAGAATGAGGCATATTCACCTTCAATCTTAAAGTTTTTACCTTATGTCGAGGTAAATCCACTTGTATTTCATTATGAACTAGATGGTTCTTTCAAAGACTGGATTTCTTTTGGAAACTGGCAGTATGATTTATTGCAAGGATTAAATGAATTGCCCGAATACGAAAAAAATAGAATTCAATCACTGATTAACGGCATAGATGATACTAAAGAAAAAATTAGAGTCCTATACCATTATTTACAAGATGAAACTCGATATATAAACGTTAAGATTGAGACTGGCGGACTAAAGCCATATCCTGCAAGCTATGTGGCCCAAAACAAATATGGCGATTGCAAAGCTTTAACAAACTATTTCAAATCCGTTCTTGATTATATTCAGATCCCATCATATTACACTAAGGTTTATGCAGGAAACCCCATATTGGATATAGATAAAAATTTTCCGTCACAGCAATCAAATCATATCATTTTATACATTCCCCTCCATGATGAAGATATTTGGTTGGATTGTACAAGCGATGCCGCTTTTAACTATCTGGGTACTTTTACGCAAAACCGAGATGCATTTCTTATAAGTAAAGATAGTAGCAGGTATGTTAAAACTCCCTCCCTCAAACCAATAGAAACTCTAGAAACTCGTAAAATAGAAGCCAGTATTAATTCTGATATAACAAACGTAAAATTCTTAAATACATACCAGGGCTATTCATATGAATATATGCTACAGCTAGAAAAAAACTTTAATCAATCTGAGAAATCCAGAATTATGCGAAATCATATTATCGAAGATGGATTTCAGCTAATAGATTACAAAATTTCAACTCCGGATAGAGATTCTACTAAGGTAATGTTGTCATATAATGCTACAACACAGAACCTTTATAAGTATTACGGTAATGAAATACTAATTGGTAATATCCCATTTACTTTGCCTAATTTTGAAAAGCCGGGAATCAGAAAATTGCCTGTTCAAATTGATTTTCCAATCAATAAATTAGACACAATTATTTATCAAATTCCTAGTGGGTATACCCTAAATCAGGATTCAGTTGCTATTTCAATCGGCACAAAATATGGCGAATATAAAGTAGATTCATATAGAAGTTCAAATAGGATTGTCACCATCAAAAGCCTTTTAATTTTTGCAGAGTACTACCCAATTGCGGAATACGAAGATTTTTATGATTTCTATCATCAAGTTGTTGATTTAGAGAATAAAACACACATAACACTTTCAAAATAAATGAATATGATTAAAAAGGTCTATTTTACAATACTTGTTTTTGGGCTATCGCTTTTAATAGCTAATGGACAAAATTTTTCAAAAGAGTTTGGTAAAATATCAAATGATGAAATCGAGCTAAAAGAGCACTACAATGATAAAGGTGCTGAAGCCGTTGTTTTATTTGATATGGCTAAATCTTATTTTGCTAGATCCGAAAATGCGTTTGATGTGATCTTTGAGAGAAGTACAAGGATAAAGGTATTATCTGAAGCCGGGAAAAAATGGGCAGAAATAGAAATTCCATTTTATCAGGAGGGGGGTGTTTATGAAAAAGTATATGATATTGAGGCTTATGCTTACAATTATGAGAATGGGCTTCTAAATAAAACGCCATTGAATGTTGTAAATACTTTTAATGAAAAAATAAACAACTATTGGAATCTTAAGAAATTTGCTATTCCCAATGTTAAAGAGGGAACTATAATCGAATATAGGTATAAGATCAATTCTCAATATAAATTTAACCTTCGAGATTGGAGTTTTCAATGGAAAATTCCTGTTGTTTATAGTGAATATGAAGTGAGAATGATCCCTTTTTATGAATACTCTTGGTTACTGCAAGGGGCTAAAAAATTTGATTCACATACTTCATATGTCGATAGAGGGTTGTCGCGTCAGTTTGGTCACATTACTTTTCAAGACATGGTACATAAATACATAATGAAGGATTTACCTGCTTTTGATAATGAAGAGTATATAACTTCAATTAATGACTATATCATCAAACTTGATTTTCAATTATCAAAAGTAATTCAACTCAACGGAATGGAATTGGAAATTATGACTACTTGGGCTAAAATGAATAATGAACTATTAAAACATAAGGATTTCGGGAAGTATATCAATCAATCTACTAAACTCGCACCAAAACTATTTAATGCCGAGAGCCTTAATCTGAAAAATGATACTGAACGATTTAATTTTATATTAGAATATGTGAAACGCAATTATAATTGGGATAAAAACAATGGGAAGTATGCTTCCAAAACACCAAAGAAGTTAGTTGATGATAAATATGGGAATTGTGCAGATATTAACTTATTTACTATTGGTTTACTTAATGCCATTGGAATACAGGCAAAACCCGTTTTGATTAGTACAAGAGATAATGGCAAAATAAAATATGACTATCCATACACACACTTTTTTAATTACGTGATTATTTTAGCGAATGTGGATGGCGACCAAGTATTAACGGATGCTACTGAGATTTTAAGTTTAAACAATAGAATTCCTACAAGATGCATAAATGATAAAGGAATAGTAATTCAAAAAAATAAAAATGTAGAGTGGATAGATTTAGAGTGCATGTTCCCATCTGAGATTAAAACTGATTTCCAGATAGAATTCGATAATACTTTAGTAAAATCAGCTGTTTCAAAAGTTGCAACAGAATATGATGCTTCTTACTTTCGATATAATTATACAGACAACATACAAACCATAAAAAGAAGACTTGAAACAACAGAGTATATGTTAGTTGATACTACAATAATGGTTCAAAACCAATTGAATAAAGAAGAACCTTATATTTTAACTTATCACTTTACAAGTAGACCGGAAAATGTTAATGACAAGATTTATCTATCACCTTTTTTTAATGAAATTATATCGGATAACCCTTTGAAACAAAAAGAACGCACGTATCCAATTGACATGACGTATCCAAGTCAAAGAGTATTTAATTCAACTATTATAATACCTGAAGGTTATAAGGTGGATTATTTACCTTCTGAGAGAAAAATCAATAATGAACTGTTTCAATTGACCTATATTGTAAAAAGTAGTGATCACCAGGTGGTTGTTTCGTTTAGTTATTATTTTAAAAAGTCTGTTTATTCAGCAGCTGACTATTCAAAAATTAAATCTTATTTCAACGAAATTGTTAAAAAAGGGAATGAGAAAATTGTCTTTAAACAAAATACGGCTGTAAGCAACTAAATCTAACACTATATATAAAGTGTTGGTAGCCAATGCATCATCCGGCATTTGGTGGCTTTTAGACAATTACGATATTGATATAGAAAAGTGATGCTAAAATGCTAATACTAACTTAAATTTGCACCTTTGATTTATGGTACGATACGTTTTGCAGAATCTGCAATGCGCATCCTAAATCGGTTCATTAGGGCTAAAACTTAGGGTATATTGCTTACAATAGTTAAACTTGATTTGTTAAGATAAGGATTGTATGAAACGCTTTCAGGCTGAAACAAATGAATATTTAGTATTGATATATCGGTTTATATTGATGCTATTCGTTTTTGCGCTTTGTCGGATAGGCTTTTATCTATTCAATACAGATCTATTTCCAAATGTTGGTTTTTCGGATTTTTTGGTGATTATGCGAGGGGGCTTAATGTTCGATATTAGCGCACTCCTCTA
This sequence comes from uncultured Rikenellaceae bacterium, assembly GCA_964554585.1. Lineage (GTDB taxonomy): Bacteria > Bacteroidota > Bacteroidia > Bacteroidales > Tenuifilaceae > Perlabentimonas. The sequence goes on along the minus strand of CAZKPD010000007.1, from coordinate 36,968 downwards.
CTTAAACTCATTGTATATCGTATTATATCTCCTCCCTTTTAAAATAAAGTTTCATCCAATTTATCGGACGGTTCTAAAATGGCTGTTTTTCATCACCAACGGTATTGGGGTCGGTGCAAATGTCAGTGATTTTATCTACTATAGGTTTACGTTAAGGCGAACCACATTTAATGTGTTTCAGGCCTTTGAAAATGAGGATAATATGCTTTCTCTTTGGCTTAAGTTTATGGTTGATTACTGGCCTGCAACGCTTTTCTGGAGTTTTAGTATGGTTCTTATTGTATTAGGATACCGTTTACTTAAGGCTAAGCCATTCGATTTTAAGCACAGAGCAAGCTACCCTATAGTTTCAATTGTTGTTTTAGTTCTTTTTAGCGGATTATCGGTGATAGGCATGCGGGGAGGGTATAAGCATAGTACAAGGCCCATCACTATGAGTAATGCTGGGAAATTTGTAAAGGCTCCAGAAGAGATGGCGCTAGTGGTCAATACCCCCTTTAGCATATTACGTACCATTGAAAGAACTACTTATAAAGAGCTAAATTACTTTGATACGGATGAGCTGGAAGGGATTTATTCTCCCATCTATCATGCAAATGATTCCCAGGGTGTTGCTGGCGAAAGCGAGAAAATGAATGTTGTAATTTTTATCCTAGAGAGCTTTAATCGTGAAAATTCAGCATTTCTTAACCCTCATCTCGATCAGGGCAATTACAAGGGGTACACTCCTTTTTTAGACTCATTGATGCGTCACTCCTATGTGTTTGCCAACGCCTATGCCAATGGTCGTATATCTATTGATGCAATGCCCTCTATCTTGGCTTCGTTACCGGCATTGGTTCAACCCTATATTTTGTCCGAATACTCTTCAAATGCCATAAATGGCCTAGGTTCTTTATTGAAAGGTGAAGGGTATCGTACTTCTGTTTTTCATGGTGCACCCAATGGTTCTATGGGATTCGACTCCTTTACAAACATTGCCGGGTTTGAATTTTACTATGGCAAAAATGAATATAACAATGATGCCGACTACGATGGAATTTGGGGGATATGGGATGAGCCATTTTTTCAGTTTTTTGCTGATAAGCTAGAGACTTTTGAGGAGCCTTTTGCTTCAGCCATATTCTCACTTTCATCCCATCACCCATTCGAAGTCCCAAAGCAATATACGGATGTGTTTCCGAAAGGAACCTTACCAATTCATCAGTGTATAGGCTATTCTGATAATGCATTGCGACTCTTTTTTGAAAAGGCCCGAACGATGGATTGGTTTGAAAATACAATTTTTGTTATAACTGCAGATCATAGTGTTGCATCCTATTTCCCGGAGTATAAGACTAATGTTAATGCCTTTGCCATACCCTTGTTTATCTATTCGCCCAAGCTAAAATTACAGGGTATAGATTATCGCCTGGCTCAACAGATTGACATAATGCCAACCCTTTTGAATCTTTTAGGCTACAAAAACGGGTATATATCATTTGGAAATGATTTGTTTGAAGAATCAGAAATTGAGAAGAATTTTGTGCTGAACTATGTGGCAGAAAGCTACCAATTTATGTTTGGCGATTATGTCTACTATTTTGACGGAAAAGAGATTACATCCTTTTACAATTTTAAAACGGACCCGTTTTTAACCAAAAATCTTTTGGAAGATAAAGCGGTTGATGTGGTAGCTGAGCAAAAATTAAAGGCAGTAATTCAGCAGTTTATAAATAGAATGATTAATAATGAGTTGAGCTTTTAGCTAAGGGGGTATTTGTAATTTTCTCACTTCGGATATTATCAAAATTGGCATAACTCCATCTCTTATCCTCAACTTATTTCTCGTTATAAAAATTGGAACCATGAATAGAAGAATAGAGCTGATTATGGCTGATATTACCACGCTGGAGGTGGATGCCATTGTAAATGCAGCCAACAGCACATTGTTGGGTGGCGGAGGGGTGGATGGTGCAATCCATAGGGCAGCCGGGTCGCAACTTTTGGAGGAGTGTCGTACACTAGGCGGTTGCCCCACGGGCGAAGCCCGAATTACCAAAGGTTATAACCTAAAGGCCAAGTATGTAATTCATACCGTTGGTCCCATTTGGAACGATGGGAGTAGGGGCGAGGCCGATCTGCTGCGCAATGCCTACCGCAACAGCCTTGCGCTTGCCCGTGAGCATGGGTTACAATCGGTGGCTTTTCCCAATATCAGCACAGGTGTGTACCGATTTCCCAAGCGGCAAGCCGCACAAATTGCCGTAGCAACCGTTAAAGAGTTTTTGCAAACCCACAGCTTACCCCAAAAGGTAATCTTTGTCTGTTTTGGCAACGATAACTACAGCATCTATCAGGAGCTGCTGGCCAAAGCGCTTTAGTCTAGCAATATCCCATATTTTTCTAACCGTCTGTCAAGCGATTGCCTGGTGATATTGAGCAGCTGGGCTGCCTCACTTTTCTTGTAATCTGCATGCTCCATAGCCCGGATAATGGTGTTGCGCTCTATCTGCTCCAAGTCAAAGGTGTGTTCCGAGAGGTATACAGGCTCACTTGCAATGGGTGAGGCGCCTTGGAAACCGGCAAACACAAACTCCTTTTCGGTAAGTTTCTCACCATCGCAAAGGATGATTGCCCGCTCAACCATATTCCTTAGCTCCCGCACATTGCCCGGGAAGGGATAGGCCATGGCCGCCGCCATCACTCTGCTATCCACCTCTAGGATCCGTTTTTTGAGCTTTTCGCTCAGCACCCGAACGTAGTAGCTAATTAGGATGGGAATATCCTCTGTGCGTTCGCGCAGTGGAGGAATGTTTATTTCGAACGTGTTTAGGCGATAGTATAGGTCGCTTCGGAACTTATTCTCCTCAATTAAGCTCTTTACCTCTTGGTTGGTAGCAGCAATAATGCGTACATCAACCGGTATATCGCTTGTTGCACCTAAGGGTCGAACCCTTTTATCTTCGAGTACACGCAGCAGCTTACTCTGCTGGTTGGGATGCATTTCAACAATCTCATCGAGGAAAAGCGTGCCCCCATTCGCAATTTCGAACCAACCGGGTTTTTCGGCTTCAGCTCCGGTAAATGCACCCTTTTTGTACCCAAAAAATTCGCTCTCAAACAGGCTGTCGGGTATGGCTGAGCAGTTAACCGCATGGAAATAGTTCTGATTGCGCTGGCTAAGGTGATGGATACCCCTAGCTATTAGCTCTTTCCCTGTCCCGCTCTCCCCGGTAATAAAAACTGCCACGTTATCAACCTGAGCCACTTTACGCATAAGCTCTATCACCTTTTTTACCGCTTTGCTCTGCCCAACCATTTCGTAGCCAATGCTGTTGAGCAAATCTTTTGAGATTAGCCGAAAAGATTGGTTAACCTCTTTCAGCTTGTGATTAAGCTCAATAAAGCGCTTAGTACGCTTTATGGCGCCCTGCATATCCAGCAGTCGGAAAGGTTTTGGGAAAAACTCAACGGCTCCCATGCGCATGGCTTGGATTACCGCATCCATATCGCCATGCCCCGTAATCATGATTACCTCAATATGGGGATATTGCTCCTTAACCCTTTCCAGCACGGCAAAACCGTCCATTTCAGGCAATCTCACATCGAGTATAAGAATATCAATGCTCTGCTGTTCAAGAATAGCAAATGCCTCGGATGGTGCTGCAGATGTGAATACGGTAAAAGAGTCGTTCTCAAGAAATTCGCGTATTTCATCTCTAAATATCTTCTCGTCGTCGAGAATAAGGATAGTGAGCTGCTCCATTGGTGCTATGATTTTGGAATTTTTATCTCAAACTTGGTAAACACGCCCTCTTGGCTGTCTACGCTAATATCTCCCTGAATATCTTTTAAAAAACCGTAGGCTATGGATAGGCCGAGGCCGGTACCCTTATCCTGTTTTTTAGTGGTAAAAAACGGATCGAATACTTTTTCTAAATCTTTCTGTTTGATACCCTGTCCATTGTCGTGAACCGAGATGTAGGCAAATTCGTCGTCTTGCCACGTACTAAGGGTTACCGTTTTTTCGTAGGATGTAGGGTCATCCATTGTGTTCCACTTTTCGTCCACAGCATGTTTGGCATTGCTTAACAGGTTAAGCACAATCTGCTCCAGCTTAAGCCTATCGGCTATCACTGAATCAATCTCCTTTGACAGCTCAAGATTTAGGTTGATCTGATGATTTTTAAATTGGGCAGAGAGCATGAGCAGAGCGCTATTGATAATCTCATTGATATCCACCCGTTCAAAGGAGATCTGCTTGTGGGCCCTCGAAAACTTTCGGGTTTGATCGATAATCTTATGGATGCGATCGATATTTTCAAATGTCAAGCTTAGCTTCTCTTTCAAGTATTCGTCCGACAGCGTATTCTGCGAGAGCTTAAGCAGCACATTCTCAAGTCCCATGGATATTCCGCCCAAGGGTTGGTTTATCTCATGGGCAATGCCTGCGGCCAGCGTTCCCAGTGATTCCAATTTAGACTTTTGGGCTAGGAGCTGTTGCTGCTTCTCCTGCTTCTTCATTTCGGAGATTAGCCTGCGTTCCAGGTTCTTGTTTATTTCGATGATACGCTGTTCGGTTTCGCTCTGTTTTTTAAACTCCATCCGTTTCATTCGGTAAAAGAAGGCGAACAGCAGTAGAAGGATAAAGAGTGAAATGGCCAAAACAATGAAAACCAAGCGATGGTAACGGGTTTTGGCCAATTGCAATTGGCCAATCTCGTTGTTCTGTCTAAGGATTTCATTCTCCCTCTCTTTTTGGGAGATTTCGTAAAGAATCTGCATTCTGGCCAGTTTCTGGCCACTCTCTTCATTGTATATGGAATCCCTAAGCTCTGCCCATAGCTTATAGTAGTCGAGCGCTTGAGCATATTTACCCTCGTTCTCGTTAAGGTAAGAAAGGTACATGTACACTTCGGCTGCCGATCCCGTTAAATCTCCTTGTTTGGTGAGCTCCAAGGCCTTAATCAGGTAGCTTTGTGACGACGGGAAATCGTTGAATGCGCTATAGCACCTCGAAATATTGACCAGCGAAATTACCTGTTGCTTCACCAGGTTAAGCGTAGTGGCTTGTTGGAGGCTGCGATGGTAGTAATCCGCAGCTTGACGAAATTGGCCTGTGCTGTAGTACACATCACCAATGCCCAGCAGGATGTTAATGGTCGATAAGGAGTCGTTTTGCAATCGATACCACTCTATAGCCTGTTTGTAGTAGGTAAGCGCACTATCGGGATTATGCATCAGGTAAAACGTGTAAGCCAAGCTTGCCTTGTCCTCAGCCTCCAGCGCTTTATCAGCAATACGTTGATGAATATTCAGGACTTTACGGAACGAGCTGATGCTCTGGTTGTAATTCCCTGTATGCTGAAAAATTGCACCCATTTGGCTTAGGGTGTATGCTTTTAGCAGTTGGTGTTGGGTAGAGGTATCGTTAATTTCTTCGAGCAGATGTAACAATTTTTCGAACTGGTCATAGGCAAGTGTGAGGTTTCCCAGCTCCATGGAATGATCGCCCAACATGCGGTAGATTTCTAGCTGACTGGCTTTGTCGTTGAGTCTTATGGCAATTTGTAGCGCCTCATTCAACCGTTTTATGGCCGGTTCATGGGTATGATCTTGTCCATGCGCTTGCGCAATTCCCAGCAGGGTTTGCAGCTGTAGGGCTTCGTGATTCCCCTTTTCGTAGTGAGCGAGTGCACTGTAAAAGTAGCGAATGGCATTGGGGGTTTGGAGTGCAGCCAATGATGCTCTTCCCATGAGCAAAGCCGCATCGCCTTGTAGTAGAGGATCAGATTGCCGCTTGGCCATTTGGGCGGCTTTTAGCCCAACCTCAAGCGCTTTTTCCTGGTCAGAGTGAATGAGCCCGTTGCCCAACTCTATTAGCTTAGAAATATGACCTAACTCCTGTGCAGCGCTTATTTGAGCATCAATGCTCTCCTTTTGATCTTGGGCTTGGAGGCTTAATGAGACCAAGCTAAGGACTGAGAGAAAGGGTATAAGAATACGTTTTTTCATGAATAGGCCAAAAGCGTTTGCAGCAGAGTATAATTCCACTTAGGATAGCTAAAAGTACTACTATTTTCTGCATTTAAGCAAACCTGTTGTGGTTATTCGTTACATCGTGCAGTGTGTTGTTTGGGGTTTACTACATCAAAGTGAACCACATAAATGTTCAGCAAAAGTTGTTTTAATCTGTTTTGGGTTAAACCCATTTAATTTCTTGACATTTGCTGATGAATAATGTATATTACACAGTGAGACAAATAATATTTGTGCTATGGATAATAAGCTGATAGTGATTGCAAACGACTCTTACACAAGAGCACTAATGCTTCAAGGTTTTCTTGAAGCAAATGGTATCGAAAGCCACTTACGGAATGTGAATCTGGTTCAACCCAATATTTCCGACAACGTTAAAGTGCTGATAAGTGAGGCTGATGCAGAAAGAGCAATAGCTCTTATAACATCTTATTCTCAGGATATTAAAGTAGATCACCATCCTCGAAAAATTCTGGTTCCAGTAGATTTCTCTCCACATTCAAAAAGTGCTGCACGTTTTGCCCTTAAGCTGGCTAAAGCATATAATTCCGAGATCAAGCTGCTTCATGTTTTTACTTCACCCATTGTAGACATGGTTCCCTTTAGCGATATGGCCAGCATCCAGATAGATATTGATATTAGCCATGGCATCATGCAGGAGAAGGCGCGCGATGAACTGATCGGTTTTTTTGAAGAGCTAAAGGCATATGCCGCAAAGAATGGCATGGACGATCTGAGGATGGGCTATTCGCTTAGAGAGGGATATGTGAGCCAGGGTATTGCCGAGATGTGCAGATATTATAAACCTGGAATGCTAATTATGGGTACAAAAAAGGAGGGATTCCGTAGTTCGGAGCTGGTGGGAAGTGTGGTTGCCAATGTGGTAAAAGAAACACGCACTCCGGTCTTGGTAATTCCCGAAGATACTATGCTTACCGATCTTAGTGAGGTTCAGAATGTGTTGTATGCAACCCGCTTTGAGCAATCGGATATGCTGTCCATCCGGAAGCTGCTTACTATCCTTTCGGAATTTCAGCTGAATATTACCTGTGCTAATGTTTGCGAAAATCCTGATAGCACTTTGGTTAAAGCCAACATGACAGTACTGAAAGAGTATATTACTAAGGTGAGCAAAAAGGCCAATGTAACTTGCGAACTGATAAGGGGAGAGAGTACGGCCCAAGGCTTTGCCGATTACATGAGGGAGAAGGAGGTAAACTTGTTGGCATTAACCATGCACAATCGCACTCTGTTGGATAGGCTGTTTAACCCGTCGTTAACCCGCAAAATGCTCTCGGAAGCGCATATCCCATTGCTCATATTTCCCGAGTAACCACTAGGGCTCTCCCGGAAAGTGATCAACCACTTTCACCTTGATATCAGGAAAATGATCAACCACCTGAACAGTAAAATCGGGAAAATGCTCTACCACTTGCCATTTACCGCACTCATCGGGAAAATGTTCTACAAATTTTACTCTGATATCGGGAAAATGCTCCACATACTGAATTTTTATATCAGGAAATGCGGTTACAAATTTCACCTTTCCGTAAAGTTTGATGCCATTGTATTCGCACTCCGGGTAAATTACCTTTGTATCCTTTGAAGCGAATGGGATAGCCATCATTAGTACTAAAAACAGTGTTCTTAGAATCATACTTTTTTTTGCAAGATATGCCCTTTCCTTTTCTTTATCAATACGGAAGACTATTTTTATGGCCAAAAGCAATTTTAACCATCCTTTATTGCTCAAAACTATAGCGCTATTGAGAATAGAAAGGTATGAAGGATATAACAAACCTTTACCTTTTTTAACGTTTGTTAACGATAAAACGCCTATTATTTCATCATCTTTGTAAACTATTTTTTCATATACATTTTTAATTTAACATATAACTGTATTGACCATGAGTGTTACTTCATCAGAAAGCATTAAGGAGCTTAATGAGCGTATAAGACAAGAAAGTTCATTTGTCGATATTATTACCATGGAGATGGACAAGGTGATTGTAGGGCAGAAGCATCTTGTGGAATCATTACTTATCGGCCTATTGGCCGATGGCCACCTTCTGTTGGAAGGAGTACCCGGATTGGCTAAAACTTTAGCCATTAACACATTGGCAAGTACTATTGATGCCGGATTTGCCCGTATTCAGTTTACCCCCGATCTGCTTCCTGCCGACCTTATCGGTACTATGGTTTATAGCCAAAAGAAGGAGGAG
>CAZKPD010000007.1:24416-28715 GCA_964554585.1 uncultured Rikenellaceae bacterium | reverse complement strand
TGACGTCATCATACGCTGTTTTGCACCGCTTGTCAACGGAATCTGCACAAATAAAACCTATATTATTTGGGGATTGCTTGACTGGAAGGCGGAGCGTGGTATACTTATCATGAATGGTAATACCACAAAAGAAGGAGGAGTTTCATGTTAAGAAAGGGCCCATTTTTGCCAATTTTATTCTAGCCGATGAGATAAACCGTGCTCCGGCGAAGGTGCAAAGCGCATTGCTTGAGGCTATGCAGGAAAGACAGGTTACCATTGGCGAAGAAACCTTTAAATTGCCATCGCCATTCCTAGTGTTGGCCACACAAAACCCCATTGAGCAAGAGGGTACCTATCCGCTTCCCGAAGCACAGGTAGACCGGTTTATGCTGAAAGTTAAAATAACCTACCCCAAGGTTGAGGAGGAAAAGCTGATTATCCGCCAGAATGTATCGGCCACTTTTCCAAGGGCCAATCGAGTTGTATCTATTGAGGATATTCTTAAGGCGCGTCAGGTTGTTCGGGATGTGTATATGGATGAGAAGATTGAGAAATATATTTTGGATATTGTTTTTGCCACCCGATTCCCCAAGAATTATAACCTTGGCCAGTTTGAGAGCATGATCGCTTTTGGCGCTTCGCCTAGGGCTAGTATCAATTTGGCACTTGCAGCAAAGGCATACGCCTTTATTAAGCGTAGAGGGTATGTAATTCCCGAGGACGTTCGATCTGTTTGCCATGATGTGCTTCGACACCGTATTGGGTTAACCTACGAGGCTGAAGCAGAGAATATTACAGCAGAGGATATTGTTACAGAAATTTTGAATGCCGTTGAAGTTCCATAGGATATGGTAAGAACACTCTACTTTCGTATCGTATTGGTGTCTGTGATCGTTTTGGTTGCGATTCCCTTCCTTTCTCGAAGCCAGAATTGTATCAATATGCATAAAGATAGCATTAAGGTGTTGGCTAAGACAGAGCTTCCGGGTTTTGTGTTTACTAAGGAGATAGAGAATGGCAATCGGAGCTTTATCAAGTTTGAGAATGCCTTTGAGGAGCAAACCCTCATCTTTATGCTCAACGATCAAGGAATTTGCACATCGGTTTCGCGCATGTACAACACCTGGTTATTTAGCCAGCTTAAGGAACGGCTTATTACGCAGTACGGCAAATCAAAAGATTTGGTATGGCAGTTTACGGAGGATAGCCAAAGCTACGAAGTGGAACTTATAAAGGGAGAGTGGTACCTTACCGTGGTAACCCGAAGGCAGAAGAAAATGTAAGTTTTGTTTTGAAAATTTACCGAGGTGGAAACTTCAGAACTTTTTAAGAGAGTACGTAAGATTGAGATAAAAACCCGTGGGCTGTCGCGCCAAATTTTTGCGGGGCAATACCATAGCGCTTTTAAGGGAAGAGGAATGGCCTTTAGCGAAGTTCGCGAGTATCAGTATGGTGATGATATTCGGAATATTGATTGGAATGTTACTGCCCGATTTAATCAGCCCTACGTAAAAATTTTTGAGGAGGAGCGCGAGCTTACCGTTATGCTGATTATTGATGTGAGCCCCTCCCGAATGTTTGGAACTACCCAGCTGCTCAAAAAAAATCTGATTACCGAGATTTCGGCGGTTCTAGCATTCTCGGCTATTCAGAATAATGACAAGATTGGTGTAATCCTCTTTAGCGATAGGGTTGAAAAATTTATCCCTCCCAAAAAAGGGCGAACACATATCCTACATATCATTCGGGAGCTGATCAATTTTGAACCTCAAGGCAAGGGAACTAACCTGTCAGAGGCCCTGAGGTACTTAACCAATGCGCTTAAAAAGCGCTGTACGGCCTTTGTTATAAGCGATTTTATGGATTATGAGGGAGACCTGCCTGAACCTCGATTTGCACATGCGCTCACTATTGCCAGCAATAAGCATGATGTGGTTGGAATACGGATTTATGATAGACGTGAAGTGGAATTGCCTCCCGTAGGCTTAATGAAAATGAAGGATGCCGAAACGGGTAGCTATAAATGGATAGATACTTTTAACCCTTCTGTACAAAAAGCGCATGCTCAATGGTGGAGCGAATCGGAAACCCGTTTAAAGAACGTTTTTTCACGTAGTAAAGTCGATTCGGTAACCATTAGCACCGATGAGGATTACGTGAAACCACTCATAAAGCTTTTTAAGCAACGTGCGTAAGGTTGAATATCATGAAAAGTTTTAGAATGATTACGTTTAAACCATATGGCTTTAAGTTTAGCCTGCTCAAAGGATTGCTGCAGAGCTTAGGAATCATTTCCATGCTTTTGCTTCCGTTTAGCGGGTATTCCCAATCTCCTAAACACAGTTTGCAAGCACAAATATCTGCCGATAGCATCCTTTTGGGCGATCAGGTGGAGTTTTCCATTCGGGCACGAATATCGAAATGGCAGGAGGTGGAATTCCCGTTTGTTACCGATACGCTTGTAACCGGATTGGAGGTGTTGCGCAGGCCCACTATCGATACCGTTAAGCTGGGGAAGGACAGCTTAGAGCTACGCTATTACGTTACCATCACCTCATTCCAAGAGGGATACTATCGGATACCTCCCTACGGCTTACCCTTTGAGGATGAAAACAGAACGGATACGCTCTACACTAAACCGCTCTACTTTTTGGTGAATACCATTGCTCCCGATAGCACCATGACGGATATTTATGATGTGAAAGAACCTATATCCGAGCCCATTACTTTTGCAGAGGTAGCGCCTTGGGCTTTTGGCAGTTTACTGCTGATTGCTGCAGTACTGTTTATTGTGTACTACATCATCAGACGGCACCAGAATAAACCCATTTTCTTCCCTTCAAAACCCGCAGAACCTGCACATGTTATCGCTTTACGAAAGCTAAATGAGATCAAAGAGCAGAAGCTGTGGGAGACGGACGATCACAAGCAATACTACACCGCATTAATCGATACGCTAAGACAGTACATGGAGCTAAGGTTTGGTAATAATGCCATGGAGCAAACCACTTTCGAAATTGTATCGGCATTGAAGGCAGTAGAAGAGATTGATAAAGAGCTGCTGAATGAGCTCTCTGAGAACCTGTTGCTCTCCGATTTGGTTAAGTTCGCCCGTTTTACACCTACGCTACCCGAAAAAGAGGGAGTGCTGCAATTCGGTTTTCGTTTTGTTAATAAGACCAAAGAGGAGGAGCAGCCCACACCCAATGAAGACTCCACGGAATCATCTGCGGATATGGGGAAAGTTGTTGTTGAATCAAGTAAAGATAAGGAGTGATGGAAGGTATTGTTTTTGCACATCCCAAAATGCTCTATATCCTGCTGGTAATCCCTTTGCTGGTGGCGTGGTATTTTTTTAAGCAAAAGGATTCAAAGCCCAGCTTACAGTACTCCACACTAAAATCGTTTGGGAATGCGCCCACCACGTGGCGGGTTTATCTAAGGCATCTTCCTTTTGTTCTGCGAATGATTGCAGTATTGCTAATTATTATTGTGCTGGCCCGACCTCAAGTTTTTAATGTGGAGCAAAACGTTGAAACCGAAGGGGTAGATATTATGATTGTGCTCGATATCTCGTCCAGTATGCTGGCACGCGACTTTAAGCCCGACAGGATTGAGGCTGCCAAAAAAATTGGGATTCAGTTTGTTTCGGGCAGGAGGAATGATAGGATTGGCCTAGCCATTTTTGCTGCCGAGAGCTTTACGCTCTGTCCCTTAACCTCTGATTATGCTACGATCATCAATATGTTTAATGATGTTAAGCTGGGTTTGCTTGAGGATGGTACAGCCATTGGCAACGGTTTGGCAACGGGTATTGCCAGGCTTAAGGATAGCGATGCCAAGGGGAAGGTGGTCATCCTACTGACCGATGGGGTGAATAACCGCGGAGAGATTTCTCCGCTAATGGCTGCCGATATGGCTAAAACCTTTGGTATTCGTGTCTATCCTGTTGGAGTAGGATCCATGGGAACAGCTCCCTATCCGGTGCAGACACCTTTTGGAACAAGGTATCAGGATGTAAAGGTGGAGATTGATGATGAGGTGCTTACGCAGATAGCCGAGCTAACCGGTGGAAAGTATTTTAGAGCCACTGATAATGAAGCCCTAGAGAAGGTTTACAAGGAGATAGACCAGCTGGAGAAAACGAAGTTGGAGGTAATAGAAACAACAAAAAAACAGGAGAAATTCTTTGTTTATGGGCTATTTGCCATGGTTAGCCTAGGTCTCGATTTTCTGTTGAGGACAACACTATTACGGAGTATTCCATAAGTACGATAATCTGAAGAAGTTGAAGAGGTATGTTTAGGTTTGCTAATC
>CAZKPD010000007.1:0-24406 GCA_964554585.1 uncultured Rikenellaceae bacterium | reverse complement strand
TATATTTTACTGGTAATCCCGGTATTTATTCTGCTATACATTGTGGCCGTTCTGGCAAAGAAGCGTCAAATTAAAACATTTGGGAATCCACTGTTGCTAAAACAGCTAACGCCCGGCGTGTCGAGAGGACGAGGTGTGGTAAAAGCGATTATCCTCTGGATGGCCTTTGCTTTGCTAGTTTTTGGTTTGGCTCGACCCCAATTTGGCTCAAAGCTCACCGAGGTGAAACGGAAGGGAATAGAGCTGATCATTGCACTGGATGTGTCAAACAGTATGATGTCACAGGATATCCAGCCCAGTAGGCTGGAAAGGGCTAAGCAGTCCATCTCCCGACTAGTCGATCAGCTATCCAACGATCGGGTAGGGCTTATCGTCTTTGCCGGCGATGCTTACGTTCAACTGCCTGTAACCAGTGATTATGTTTCGGCAAAAATGTTCCTTTCGTCCATCAGCCCGGGAATGGTTCCCAAGCAGGGAACGGCCATTGGTTCCGCTATTGATTTGGCTGCTTCGTCGTTTGGCCCCCAGTCCGAAACCTCAAAGGTGATTATCGTTATATCTGATGGTGAAAACCATGCGGATGATCCTGTTGCGGTTGCCCAGAGAGTATATGCCGAGAAAGGGATTATAATTCATACCATTGGCATAGGCTCGCCCAAAGGGGCACCAATCCCAGTAGGAAATCGGGGGAATGATTTTTTGAGGGATAAGGATGGCAATGTGGTTATCACTAAGTTGGATGAGGAAACCCTTTCGAAGATATCCTATAGCGCCGGAGGCAGCTATTTGCGAGCAACCAATAGCCAATTTGGCCTGTTGCCGCTATTGGAGGAGATTAACCGATTGGAACGCTCAGAGTTTAAGGATAAGGCATACTCGGAGTACGACGACCAGTTTCAGTACCTTTTTGGTGCAGCATTGCTGTTGGTGATTTTAGAGTTCTTGATATTGGAACGTAAGAATAGATTTATTGCAAAATGGAACCTCTTTGGAGAGGTACCTAAACAAAACGGAAGCCATGTATAGCTACAGATCAATCATACGTACCCAGGTTTTGATGCTATCGATTGCCATTTTATCGCATTTGAGCGTGTATGGTCAATCCGAAAAGAAAGCAGTTCGGAAAGGGAATAAGGAATACAACAAGGAACATTTTTTAGATTCTGAAATTTCATACCGTTCGGCCCTAGAGGAGAATAAGGAGTCGTTTAAAGCCAATTTCAATCTTGGAGATGCCCTGTATAAGCAGGATAAACTAGATGAGGCCGGTTCAATCTTTCAATCGCTAACCGAAAGCAAAACGACAGATATAAATAGAGCCAATGCTTTCTATAATTTAGGCAACACCTATTTTAAGAATCAGCAGCTGGAAGAGAGCATTCAGGCGTACAAAGAAGCCCTACGGCTTAATCCAAATGATTATGAGGCTAAATACAACCTTGCGCAAGCCCTCAGGTTGATGGAGCAACAGCAAAATCAGGACAACCAGAACCAGCAAAACAACGAGGATGGTGAAGGGGATGAAAACCAGAAGGAACAGCAGCAACAGAACCAGGATCAGGATAAAGATAAAGAGGATAAGGAGAACAAGCAGGATAATCACAAGGATGATCAGCAGGAGCAGCAGCGAGAAGAGCGCGAGCAGCAAATTTCGCCCGAAGATGCACAGAGGATGTTAGATGCCATTCAGGACAAGGAGAAGGAAATTCAGGAGAGAGCAAAAGAGGAGAAGGCTAGACAAGCTAAGATTAAGGTTGAAAAGAATTGGTAACTAGTTAGGTAAATGAAAAAACTATTCTCAATACTCATGCTATATATATTCGGGGTGATTGGATATGCCCAGGATATTGAGTTTATAGCAACCGCACCAGGTGTTGTAGCACAGGGTGAGCAGTTTAGGCTGATGTATATGCTTAACAGCAAGCCTAAACAGTTCAATCCGCCTACCATTGAGGGCTTTTATCTTTTATCCGGACCCAATGTATCATCCAGCAGTAGCGTACAAATCATCAATGGCAGGATGACCCAAACTCAAGAGTACACCTACACCTATTTTCTTGAGGCAGAAAAAGAGGGTAACTTTACTATTCCTCCTGCAACTGCTACCATAGATAAAAAAGACTACACCTCTAATCCTGTTAGTATTCAGGTAGTGCAGGGAGCATCGTACAACCAGCCGGGCCGTCAGCAGCAAGGGCGAGCTCAATCGCACCAGCAGGAAGAGGCTCGTGAGCCCGTTAATAAGCAAGATGAAATTTTTGTAGATATCGCATTTGATAAAACAGCGGTGTACCATGGCGAACCCATTCTGGTTACCATAAGCATCTATACCCGTCAGAATATTGCCGGATTTGAGGATGTGAAATTCCCTTCGTTTACCGGATTTTGGAGCCAAGAGGTAGAAACGCCAACTAATGTTCATTTTAATCGAATCAGTATCGACGGCCGAATCTATAATGAAGGGGTACTGAAAAAATATCTACTCTTTCCACAAAAAGCCGGAGAGCTCATTGTTGAACCCTTCGAGATAGTAGTGCTAACCCAAGAGCGATCGGGCAGAGGACAATCCATTTTCGACGATTTTTTTGCCACCTATCATACCGTTAAGCAGCGGCTTACTACCCCTGAGAAAACCATAAAAGTAAAAGAGCTACCCACTCCATCTCCCGCATCGTTTACGGGGGCTGTGGGAAGTTTTAATTTTGAGGCAACCCTTGATAAAGAGGAGGTAAAAACCAATGAAGCGATAAACCTGAAAGTGCGTGTGTCCGGATCGGGCAACCTTCGGTTGATTAACGCTCCTAAGGTGGAATTTCCTCCGGGATTTGAGGTGTTCGACACTAAGACCACCGATAAGATTAGTACCACCACAAAAGGGGCTACGGGAGCCAAAGAGTTTGACATTGTTGCTATTCCTCGTGCTCCCGGGCAGTTTGAGCTAGGTCCTCTCGAGTTTACCTATTTTAATCCTGTACAGCAGAAGTATATTACGCTAACCTCAAAACCTCTAGCCATCAACGTAGAACCCGACGAGAATGATTATATGGGGATCCCAATGACCGGGATTGGTCGCGAAGACATACGGTTTATTGGCAAGGATATTCGGTTTATTAAAACCCAATGGGAGTTGCCCCATAAAAACGGAGTTTTTCTTGTGGCTTCTTTTAAGTATAAGCTAATCATTTTAATCTTAATACTTCTTTTTGTTGCCGCATTCTGGTGGATTCATACCCGAAGATCCTTTGCAGCAAACATCGCTTTGGTTCGAATTCGTAAAGCGAACCGCGTTGCAAAACAGAGGTTGAAGAAGGCTGCTGCTTATTTGTCAGCAAATAGAGCAGAAGAGTTTTATGAGGAGCTGCTGCGGGCATTGATGGGGTATGTGTCCGATAAGCTTAATATCCCTGTTGCCGACCTCTCAAGCCAATCAATGGGGGATGCTCTTACTGAGCGAGGGGTACCAACAGAAGAAGTTCAGGAGTTCTTGCGTTTGGTTGCTGAAGCCGAGTTTGCACGATATGCACCTAAGGGGGAGCACTCTCAAATGGCAGGCTTGTATGATAGCTCCGTTGCAGTTCTTGCCAAATTTGATGCGGTTTTAAACTATTAATACGTAAGTTGCAGAATGATGAAAAGGCTTGTATTGTTGGTGTTTATCCTAATATTGGGGTTAGAGGTAAAAGCAAATGCTGAGGTAGATTCACTGCTGCATCAGGCTAATGATAGGTATATTGAGGGGCATTTTGAGGAGGCTTCGCTCCTGTACCAATCCCTCGTCGATAGCGGGTATGTGAATGCTAAACTTTACTACAATCTAGGCAATGCCTACTTTAAGAATAACCAGATTCCTAATGCTATTCTATACTACGAACGTGCCTATCTGTTAAATCCTACCGATGAGGATATTGAATTCAATTTGGAGTATGCACGAACCTTTACGGTTGACAGGTTTGAGACCCTTCCGCAATTCTTTCTGAAGAGCTGGTATAATTCCGTCAAATCATGGTGTACTTCCAATGGTTGGGCATGGATTTCACTCCTATTGTTGCTCCCCCTGCTTGTGGGAGTCCTTATTTTTTGGTTTTCTTCCACCCCATCAATAAAGCGTACTTTTTTTGCCGTTGGAATAATCCTTTTGGGACTTACAGTTTTAACTGCCACATTTAGCATACAGGAGAAAAACCGAGCACTTGCTCACGATAAAGCCATTGTATTCCAATCTGTGGTTACGGTTAAGAGCTCACCCGGAAGTTCCGGTAAGGAACTTTTTATCCTGCATGCAGGCACTAAAGTGAGCATTTTACAAGCTGTTGGCGAATGGATTGAGATTAGGATTGAGGATGGCAATAAAGGTTGGATTAAGGCTGAAGCCTTAGAGATTATTTAGGCTAGAGGTCGGTTTAATTATCAGGTACTTTTCTACCCATGGCAATATCTCTCAGCTCCTTTGGCATTTTTTCAAGTGCATACCTAAAGGCCGTTCGGGGCATAATGGTTTTATTCTTCATTAGGTACTCAAAAACCACATCCCGATGAGATTCCCTTGCTACCTTTAGCAGCCAACCATACCCCTTCTGAACCAAATCCTCTTTATCGTTCATAAGTAGGTTCGAAATTTGAAATACCTCCGGTAAAAACAGCCCCTTACGTGCAGGAATAATAAGGCTCACCGCTGCAGCACGGCGTACCCATTGGTTGTCCGAATGTGCCCAAATAAAAAGTCTGGAAACATTCTGTGGGTATTGCTCAAAATAGGCTCCTAGGGTGTGGTTACAAAAGGTGTCACAGGTAGCCCAATTGGTAATATAAGCTTGAACCCAACCCTCAAATATTTGCAAATCGCTTGCAGTAAATTCTTTCTTGAGCGCAAATGACCAGTGGCATGCAACAAGTGCCTCCTCAAGGTAACCCGATTGCCAAAGATTTTGGCATAGCTTAAAAACGTCCTCTTTAGTATAATGAACCATCTGCTTAATATGCTGTTTGGCTATTTGGTTTACTACAGGGACCCGCACCCCATAGGTGGTGATTGGTTCTTTAAAAAAGCGCAAACTGCTTTTTGCTACTTGAGGATCAGATTGCTGGTTAAGCGCTTTTCGAATGCTATTTAGGATTTGATCCGGATTCATGGTTGGATTTGCCTGATTCATTTAATTGCCGGGTTTAAGCTGATTGAAAACAACCATGCTAATATACCCATTTTGTTCAAATGTGCATAGCGTGTTACCTCATAGAGTTCAATGGCCTTAACTAAAATTTGCTTATATTTGCACCTCAATTCAACAATTCAATTTCTTAAGGAATTACCCATATGTTCGAAAATTTAACGGAAAGACTGGAGCGCTCTTTTAAGCTCATTAAAGGTGAGGGAAGAATTAGCGAAATTAACGTAGCCGAAACCCTTAAAGATGTTCGAAAAGCACTCCTTGATGCCGACGTTAACTATAAAATTGCCAAGCAGTTTACCGATGAGGTTAAGCGTAAGGCTTTGGGTATGGATGTGCTTAACACCCTTAAGCCCGGACAGCTCATTGTAAAAGTTGTTCATGATGAGCTGGCACAGCTCATGGGCGGAAAGACAGAACCCATTAACCTATCCTCAAAACCATCGGTTATCCTAATTGCCGGTTTGCAGGGGTCGGGTAAAACAACCTTCTCTGGGAAACTGGCCAATCAACTAAAAACCAAAAGGGCTAAAAATCCTTTGCTGGTTGCCGGCGACGTGTATCGTCCTGCGGCTATAGACCAGCTTAAGGTGCTGGGCCAACAGATTGGTGTGCCTGTTTATTCAGTGGATGGGAGTAAAGATCCCATTGGTATTGCCAAAGATGCAGTTAAGCATGCAAAGCAGCACAATCACGATGTGGTGATTATTGACACTGCCGGGCGATTGGCCGTTGACCAGGAGATGATGAATGAAGTGGCTGCCATTAAAAAAGCAGTTGAGCCCGATGAGATTCTGTTCGTAGTGGATTCAATGACCGGACAGGATGCCGTGAATACAGCCAAAGAGTTTAACGACAGGCTAAGTTTCCATGGCGTTGTACTAACCAAACTTGATGGCGATACCCGCGGTGGTGCAGCCCTTTCTATTCGGGCTGTGGTTGATAAACCCATTAAGTTTATCAGCACCGGTGAAAAAATGGATGCGCTGGATGTGTTTCATCCCGATCGGATGGCCGACCGTATATTGGGAATGGGTGACGTTGTATCATTGGTAGAGCGGGCTCAAGAGCAGTATGATGTGGAAGAGGCAAGAAAGCTTCAGAAGAAAATTGCCAAGAACGAATTCGATTTTAACGACTTTTTAGCGCAGCTGGGACAGGTTAAGAAGATGGGGAATGTGAAGGACCTTATGGGTATGATACCTGGGATGGGAAAGGCCATGAAGGATATTGATATAGATGATGATGCTTTTAAAGGCGTTGAGGCCATTATCTATTCCATGACCCCGCATGAGAGGGAAAATCCGGGCATTCTGAATGGAAGTCGGCGTAAACGCATTGCCGATGGGAGCGGAACCTCAATCCAAGAGGTGAATAAGCTTATCAAGCAATTTGATGAAATGCGCAAGATGATGAAGATGATTTCAGGTGGTGGACGAAAAAATTTGGGACGCATGATGGCAAATATGCCAAGAGGATAGCGTGTTATTTCAATAGATTAATCACTAAAACATAATATTATGGAACTTCTGGATGGCAAAATGATTGCCGATAAAGTTAAGCAAGAGATTGCTGTGGAAGTTGAAGATATCAAAAAGAGTGGAGGGAAGATTCCCTATTTAGTAGCCATTTTAGTGGGGCACGATGGTGCCAGCGAAACCTATGTGGGGCATAAGGAAAAAGCATGCCAACAGGTGGGATTCAGAAGCGATGTTTTACGCTTTGAGGATACCGTT
This sequence comes from uncultured Rikenellaceae bacterium, assembly GCA_964554585.1. GTDB lineage: Bacteria > Bacteroidota > Bacteroidia > Bacteroidales > Tenuifilaceae > Perlabentimonas. The sequence continues at coordinate 17,505 of CAZKPD010000007.1, read as the reverse complement.
TCGGAGGCTGATTTACTGGCCGAAATTCAAAGAGTAAATGACAATCCCGAAGTGGATGGATTGATCGTGCAAATGCCTTTGCCAAAGCATATCTCTGAACAGAAGGTGATTGAGGCCATAGATCCTAAAAAGGATGTGGATGGATTTCATCCAATCAATGTGGGAAGAATGGTCACCGGGCTTCCGGCCTATATTTCTGCAACTCCCAATGGCATTTCAGAGCTGCTCTCTAGATATAATATCCAAACGGCCGGAAAGCATTGCGTTGTGCTTGGCCGTAGCAACATTGTGGGCAGACCCATGGCCAACCTGCTTTCGCAAAAATCTACGCGTGGCGATTGTACCGTTACCATTTGCCACAGCAAAACCAAAGATTTACATTCGATCACACGCAGTGCCGATATTCTTATCGTAGCTATTGGAATTCCCGAGTATGTGACAGCCGATATGGTATCGGAGGGTACCGTAGTGGTGGATGTGGGCATTACAAGAATTAAGTCAGACCAAACCAAATCGGGTTGGAAACTGGTTGGTGATGTTAAATTTGATGATGTAGCACCCAAATGCAGCTACATTACGCCGGTTCCCGGCGGGGTTGGGCCATTAACCATTGTATCATTGCTAAGGAACACCCTAATGGCTTCAAAAAAAGAGATATACGGATAAAATTTCATACGAATTTAACCTTTTGCATTGCGCCCATTTGGTATCCAAATGGGCGCAACTGTCATATAACAGTAATAATTTTAAGGTAATATGCATATTGATAGGGTGGGGAAGTAAAAAGAATATCTATATTTGTTCGCTTTCGAAACAGAAAACGAAGTTTAACTTAATTTAATTTAATACACATTAATTATGTTTAAAGAACATCCAAAAGGACTATTGGGAGCAGCTCTTTCGAATATGGGCGAACGCTTCGGTTTTTACATCATGATGGCTATCCTCTTGTTATTTCTTAATTACAAGTTTGGATTTTCAGGATCTGAAGGTGCTATTATCTATTCAGTTTTTTATGCCTTAATCTATATTTTGGCCCTTGTGGGCGGTATTATTGCAGACAAAACCAAAAAGTATAAGTCAACCATTCTGGTCGGATTGGTATTAATGACCATTGGTTATGTGATGCTGGCAATCCCAACAGATACTCCCGTTGCTAACTTCCCGCTTGTCATGACTATTACCATACTGGGCCTGTTTTCCATTGCCTTTGGAAACGGTTTGTTTAAGGGTAACCTTCAGGCAGTTGTAGGGCAACTGTATGATAATCCACAATATGAGCATAAAAGAGAAGTTGGTTTCCAAATTTTCTATATGTTTATCAACGTGGGTGCTATGTTTGCTCCGCTTATGGCTGTAGGTCTTAGAAACTGGTGGGTAAAAAGTCAAGGTTTCGCTTTTAATGCCGACTTACCAAAGCTTTGTAACCAATTTCTAGATGGCACCCTTACCCCTGAAGCTACTACCCGTTTTACCGAATTAGCTACTGTTGTAGGAGGTGATGCGTCAAACCTAGAAGCTTTTAGCCAAAAATATCTTAACATTTTTATGCAAGGCTATCACTACTCTTTTGCCATTGCAATTTTTGCTATGATCATCTCGCTAACCATCTACTTGGCCAATAAAAATAAATTGCCGGATCCTGCACAAAAAGGTCTTGAAGTAAAAGATGCATCCCAAGCACCTGTACAAGAAATGGATGCTAAAGAGGTTAAGCAAAGGCTATATGCTCTATTTGCTGTTTTTGCAGTGGTGATTTTCTTCTGGTTCTCTTTCCACCAAAATGGGCAAACCCTTACACTTTTTGCTAGCGATTACACTCAGATGCTGAAGATTAATCTTGGCTTTACCACACTTGAGGGTGCTGAGGTTTTTCAAGCGTTTAACCCCATTTTTGTTGTGTTCTTAACCCCAATCATTATTGGTCTGTTTGGATGGCTCAAAGCCAGAGGTCTTGAGATCTCTACTCCAAAAAAGATTGCCATCGGTATGGGTATTGCTGCTACAGCATTCTTGGTAATGTCTTTAGGTTCCATTGGTCTTCCCACTACTGCCGAAAGGATTGATATGGGTGGATTACCTGATGCAGTTAGGGTTACCCCTTGGCTTCTTATCGGAACTTATCTTATCCTAACCGTTGCTGAGCTGTTTATTTCGCCTTTGGGAATTGCTTTTGTATCAAAGGTTGCTCCTCCCAAGTACCAAGGTATTATGCAAGGGGGATGGCTAAGTGCAACAGCATTGGGTAATCAGCTGCTCTTTATTGGTGTTATTTTCTACAACAGTATACCCATTTGGGCAACATGGCTAATTTTTGTTTCCGTTTGTTTAATCTCAATGTTTACCATGCTGTTTATGCTAAAATGGCTGGAACGCGTGGCAAAATAGCTCACTTATAACCAATAATATCATTAAAGTAATTAGAGGGATGCCACTATGGTATCCCTCTTTTTAAGCTGAAATATGGAGAATTTGCTCAGCAAAAAAAGGGTAAAGAAAGCCAACGTAATGGAGTTGGTTCCCCAACGTCTTCGAGAATGTGAGGTGAGCACATCAGGGCTGGTTACTATTCTTATCCCCCGAACTAAAAACCAATTTATGCTACGCATGATGACCCGCATGAACCGAGCACACAATTTTACCATTGAGCTGGATGAAATCGGATCGGTGGTTTGGCAGCTGGTTGATGGGGTGAGGAGCGTTAAAGAGGTGTGCCTTGAGCTGGAGAAGAGTTCAGATAATAATATGGAGCAATCCGGCCAACGGGTTGTTCGTTTTCTGTCAGGACTTTACCATGGAAAGCATATTGGTTTTAGGGAGCGAGTGTGATCTCTGCTCTTTACTTACCGTAGAACTGGATTAATAAGGGAAAAATGGGCTATGCCCAAAAAATCTGGAATTGCCATAGGATGAATTGCCCCACCCTAAATTAGGCCCTTGATTGACCCCGAAAGAGGCGCCTATCCGAAAACTATCGGAGAATTTGTAGTCCATTCCAAACGAAATATTCTTGTAATCACCGCTATTGATCCCAGTATAGGGGGATAAGAATAGCTGATTCTTCCCAAAAGAGCCTGTTCCATATAGGCTTAGCCTATCATTAACCCTATAGTTGGCAACGGCAAATGCTTCAACAGGATTGCCGCTAAAAGGTAAGCCTACGGCTTGAGGGCTGTGAGTGGGGGCAAAGCTGTTTTGCAGAAGGCTGTTGGATGAGAATGTTCCTCCGGCAGTAATCAACAGCTTGTTGCTCGCCCTGTATGATACCATGGGGCTAATAAAAGAAGAGGAGAGCCCACCCAAATACGATGAGAACCCGGTACCCGCTTCGACCCGGTAGGTAAACTCTCCCTTTTTCAAATTGTCAAAAGGAGAGAAAAGGGTAGTATCGGCGGGTAGGGTATTTGGGGTATAAAAGTAGGAGGGGTTGTACAGGTAATGTAAATCTCTGATTAACTGCGCACTAACTGGTAGTGAGATACAAACACCCACAAAAACCCCTAAAGAAATAATCCACCTTTTCATAGCTCCGCTATTTTATCTAGTAACTTCAAAAATAGTAAAAAGTTTTATAGGATATGGAATTAATCTAATAAATTGTGTTAAAGCTGCTTATGGAATAATATATGCCCAAAATCAATCTTATAATGAATATAAATAACGTTTTTTTATTCTAAAACGGAGTTTAATTAAAAAAAATAGCTTTAGCTTTGGTTAAGGTTTGGGTAAAAAACGTAGTAAATTGTTTTGCTAATTGGACAAACAAAACTGATGGCTATGACAACGAAAAACTTTCCAACCTCTTCAGTATTTAAGGATTCCCCTTTGGCTTCTCAATACCCAAATGTAGAAGCGTTATTCATTGCTCCAAATCCCCTTATTCAAGATTAGGCTGTTGCTTACAGCGTTGTAATTGGTTGAACTTGATTTTACTCAGCTTCAAGCCTAATCTGTATGTCTCACTAAAACTTAAAGCCATGAAAACAAAAACAATTCTTTGTATACTGTCTTTAGCTTTTTTTGCAAGTGGTTGTAATCGATACTATTATATTCCACCTGTGCAGCAAGTTCCCTTGCTGAAAGATAAAAACGATAATTCCATTACTGCTTATATGGGTGGCAATGAAGATGTTAATTGTGCTGGTCTCCAAGGAGCTTATGCACTATCCAACTCTATCGGTATTTCTGGAGGATATACGTCTTTTTGGGGAGGAGATTTGAATTCTCCGAGTAAGAATAACGGAAGTGGAAACCATTTTGATTTAGCCTTGGGCTACTATCAGAGAATATTTGACAATTATGGAGTTTTTGAGGTATTTGCCGGAGCTGAACATTTAGATCAAAAACACCAATATTATGATCATAATAGTGGTTATGACGGCAAGTCGCATATTTCGAGTTTCAAGTTATATGTACAACCTGCAATAGGCATTACCCATAAGCATTTTGAAGTGGCCTTTTCCACTCGATTAGGGTTTCTTAATTTTTATAGGGTGGATCCAATTGATGAGGAGCGGATGGATGTTAATACAATAAGTAATTTGAGTTACTTAGCAAATGAATATAGTAGACCCTTTATGGTGGAACCTGCTATAACTATTCGAGGTGGATGGGAAAATGTTAAGATACAAATACAATATGTAATTTCGTCACCTATAGTGAATTATGTACAGAATGACCCAATGGGTGGTCCATATTATTTTGGCGATACAAATGTAAGCATAGGTTTATTTATCAATTTACACCAAAAAAATAAGGCTAATTAAAATGTGACAAATGTTTGTAACAATGTTAGTTAGGTTTGTTTAACAAAAACTCTTAGCCATGAAACGAAATCTGATTTTTACCATTATTATATCTTTTTTTGGTCTTTCTTGTGTAACTCATAGCTACTATACCCCCTCACCACATCAGGTGCCCATGTTTAAAGAGAAAGGTGAATTCTCTGCTCAGGGTACAGTCAATACGAATGGTATGCTGGATGGGCAGGCAGCGTATGCCATGACAGATCATATTGCGGTGATGGGCGGAGCTGCTCTTGTTGGAGGTAAAACGATTTTCCCTGCTGATAACGGTTTTGGAGGTCACTTTAATTTGGCAACAGGTTACTTTACCCCTCTGTTTGGTGGAAATACCATTTTTCAAATCTACGGAGGAATGGAAAGGGGAGAGTACAAATTTGAATATGTTGATAGAGTTGTTACGTTTGGATTTCTTTATCCGTATAGATATGAGGATAACGGTTCGGCTTATTTTGCTTTTAACAAGTTTTACCTAATGCCTTCAGTTGGTTACACTCATCAAATTTTTGACATTGCCTTTTCCTTGCGTATGGCTCATCTTTCATTAGCCAAAGTTGAAAACAATGTTACCAAGCAAAACTCATATGCTTATAATACTGTTGAGGGTTTAAGGGATATAGGGAACTCCATACTTTTTGAACCCGCAATTACATGTCGCATAGGGTGGGAGTACATAAAATGGCAAACTCAGGTAGGCTGGTCTCTTAATGCTAGTAATGTCGATCCCTATTATTTTGATGGGTTGGTATTTAGCACCGGCTTGTATTTTATAATCACTAATAGGTACAAAAAACACCCTATTCCTATGGATTAGCCGCAATCTACTCCCTATTCATTCGGGTAACTTTATGTACCCCTTTCAGCTTACTCATTCGGTAGATTAGCATCTCCAAATGCTTTTTATCGGCCACAAAAACCTGTATTTTGCCTTCAAACAGCCCATTGGCAGAGCTCATGGAGAATGAGCGCATGTTTACCTTTAGATCTTTGCTTATGAGCTCAGTAATTTTGCTCACCATCCCCAGCTCATCAATGCCTGTTACCCGTATGGTGGTTTGGAAAGATCCCTCAAACACGTCCTGTTTCCACTGGGCATTTATTACTCTGTAACCGTACTTTTCGTGCAGCTGAGCAGCATTGGGGCAGTTGGTCCTATGAATTTTAATCCCATCATTTATGGTGACAAACCCAAAAATACTGTCGCCCAGAATGGGATTACAGCACTTGGCCAATTTATAGTCAATGTTTACCAACCTCTCATCAATAACCAGATAGTCCGTGGTCTCTTTCTTATACTCCTCTTTTGTTTTAGATGGGAGCGGCTCTTTTTTGACAATTGTATCTTCAGCCTTCTCTGTTTGTCCCAATAAGAATGCTTTGTAATCTGTCAGCTCAATTTTTTGGTTTGAGATATGATCAAAGAGCATAGCTGGGCTCTTAAGCTTTAGGTGTTTGGTTAAATCGAGTACAGCCTGTTCCGTATTTTCTACTTTCCAGTTCTTCAGCCTGCGGTACAGCATCTCTTTGCCAATGGTCAGCTGCTTATTTTTATCCTCCCTAATGCATTGCCGTATCTTGGTTTTGGCTTTTCCGGTGACCACCATTTGCAGCCATTCGGCTTTTGGTTTTTGGCTTTTCGAGGTAAGAATTTCGATTGTATCCCCGTTCTGAAGCTGGTATTTTATTGGAACTATGCGATTATTCACTTTCGCTCCCGTACAGGAGCTGCCCACATTGGAGTGGATATCAAACGCAAAGTCAAGAATGATGGCTCCCTTGGGAAATTTTTTAATATCACCCTTGGGGGTGAACACAAAAACCTCCTTTTGGTATAGGCTAAGCTTAAACTCGTTGACCATCTCCTCAGGACTGGAAGATGGGGTTTCAAGGATTTCGCGCACCTGATCCACCCATCTGTCGAGGCTGTGCTCTTGTTTAATCCCTTTATACTTCCAATGCGCTGCCAAACCTCGTTCTGCAATGTCATCCATTCGCTTTGAGCGAATTTGTACCTCCACCCATTTGCCCTCAGGTCCTACAACAGTAGTATGTAACGATTCGTACCCGTTACTTTTAGGAACCGAAATCCAATCGCGCAGCCTATCCGGATTGGGATTCCATATATCCGTAACCAATGAATACACCTGCCAGCAATCGGCCTTTTCCTTATCGGGGGGGCTATCTAAAATAATTCGGATGGCAAACACATCATAAACCTCCTCGAAGGTCACCCCCTGCTTTTGCATTTTTTTCCAAATGGAGTATACCGCTTTGGGGCGTCCTTTAATGCTATAGCTTAGGCCTGTTGCTGCAAGCTTTTGCTCCACCGGAAGTATAAACTCCTTAATGAGCTTGTTCCGTTTGTTGGTTGTGCTTTTCAGCTTTTGGGTAATATGCTTGTACTCATCACCGGCTGTGTATCGCATAGCCAAATCTTCCATTTCAGACTTTAGCTGATAAAGGCCCAGCCTATGCCCCAGCGGGGCATATAAATGGAAAGTTTCCCACGATATTTTTAGCCTATGGCTTTCGGGCATTAAGTGTAGAGACCTCATGGTCTCAAGCCTTTCGGCCAGTTTAATGAGTATTACCCTTGCATCGGATGAGAGGGAAAGGATGAGCTCCTTAAACCCCTCGGCCTGCGCCTGAGGATTCTTCGGATCGAGTAATGCGATTTTGGATAACCCGTCAACAATTAGCGCAATTGGCTTGGTGTAACCCTTCTCAATGTCCTCCAGCGTAAGCAAGCTGTCTGAAATGGTATCGTGCAGAAGAGCCGCTACAATGGATGTACCTCCCAAGCCTATCTCATCCACACAGATGCGGGCCACATCAATGGCATGAAAAGCGTAGGGAAGTCCCGGCCGGTATTCCTGCCCGTCGTAAAGATGCACGATCTCTCTATAGGCTTTTGAAATGAGCTTAACATCATCGGGTGTTACCTTATTTCGGCAAGCCCTTAAAAGACCGCTATAGCGTCGTATAACCTCTTTGTTTGTTATGCCGGCATCCATGTTTTTACCCAATTAGGTGTCTGCTTTTCTACCTACAAAGATGCACAGAAACGCCATGAATTACAAAAGGCTTAAAGCCTTATCGGGTTACATAGATTGTTTGTATATTTACGAAAAATTGACTTAAATGTCTTCGAAAGATATCGCTTTAAGGATAAAACAGTTAAGGGAACAGATTAGGCTGCACGATCATTTGTACTACGTTGAAGCTAAACCTCAAATCTCAGATTTTGAGTATGATATGATGCTCAAAGATTTGGAGGCTTTAGAGAAGAAATACCCTGAACTGATTAGCCCCAGCTCCCCTACACAACGGGTGGGTAGCGATATTTCCGAAGGTTTCGTTCAGGTTGAGCATAGGTATCCAATGTTATCGCTGGGTAACACGTACTCATTTGAAGAGCTGGAGGATTTTCACAATCGGATTGCCAAAATGATTGAGCAGCCCTGGCAGTACACTTGCGAGCTGAAATACGATGGAACCGCAATAGGGATTACCTATTTGAATGGCCAACTTGTTAGGGCAGTTACTCGCGGTGATGGAACCCGTGGAGATGATGTTACTGCCAATGTTAAAACCATCCAGAGCGTTCCTTTAGCTCTCCTTGGGGATGATTTTCCTCAAGAATTTGAGATTAGGGGCGAAGTGTTTATGCCTCACGCTGTGTTTGCACAGCTAAACGAGGAAAGAGCCAACCAGGGTGAAACGCCATTTGTCAATCCGCGCAATGCTGCTGCAGGTACGCTTAAGTTGCTAAATCCTCAAACTGTTGCTCAACGTAAGTTGGATTGGATGCCCTATATTCTTTTGGGCGAAGACCTTCCGTACGACAATCATTATGCTAATCTTCGCAAGGCGAAGGATTGGGGATTTCCCGTTCCCGACAGCTTTTTGCTGGCAGATGGTATCGAGGAGGTGAAGAGCTATATCGACACATGGGATACGCAACGTGAAACCTTGCCTTATGATACCGATGGTGTAGTTATTAAGGTTAATAGCTTGGAGCAGCAAGAGCAGCTAGGCTATACTGCCAAAACACCACGATGGGCCATTGCCTATAAGTTTAAAACAGAACAGGCAGCAACAAAGCTACTATCGGTTCAGTACCAGGTAGGACGTACGGGTGCCATTACCCCTGTGGCCAATCTGGAGCCTGTTCAATTGGCAGGCACCACGGTTAAAAGGGCATCGCTCCATAATGCCGACCAGATTGAGCTATTGGATTTGCGGATTAATGATACCGTATTTGTGGAAAAGGGTGGCGAGATTATTCCCAAAATTGTCGGAGTTGATATGGGAGCGCGTCCACTGCATGCCAAACCGTTGGAGTACATAACCCATTGTCCGGAGTGTGGTACTAAGCTCATTCGTATTGAGGGCGAAGCAAAACACTACTGCCCTAATCAGCTGGGGTGTCCACCCCAGATTGTAGGGCGAATCATCCATTTTGCCAGCCGCAAAGCATTAAATATTGATGGATTGGGTGATGAAACGGTAGAACTGCTATATAAAAATGGATTGGTACATGATATCGCCGATTTATATACCCTTAAATTTGAGGATGTTGTTACTCTTGAACGGTTTGCACCCAAATCGGCACAAAATCTTATGGATGGAATTGAAAATTCCAAAAAAGTTCCATTCCATAGGGTGTTATTTGGTTTAGGAATCAGATATGTGGGTGAAACCACCGCTCAAGCATTGGCATCGTATTTTGGTTTGTTAAGCAATCTGAAAAATGCTACATTCGACCAGTTATTGCAGGTTGATGATGTGGGTGAAATAATCGCAAAAAGTGTGGTCGATTTTTTTAGTGATCCCATCAATCAAAACCAGATACAACGACTCCAAGAGGCTGGGTTAAACCTCGAAATGTCTGCTCAAAATGAGTTTATCTTAGATGGGAAGCTAAAAGGGTTAACGGTGGTCATTTCAGGTACGTTTAATCGCATTTCTCGTGATGAGCTTAAAGAGTTGGTTGTAAAGCAGGGAGGGAAGAATGTGAATTCTGTGAGTTCTAAAACAAACCTGATTATTGCGGGAGAGAACATGGGGCCTGCTAAGCTGGAAAAGGCTCATTCGTTGGGGATAAAAATTATGAGCGAGGATGAATTTTTTACTATGATAGAATCTTAATACTTCGAAAGGGACATGTTTAACAAGTTAAAACTTAAGGTTGGGCACCGTAGGCTTCGAAAAGCATTGAAAGGCATAAAGCGCAATAGATTGGTTTATAACCTTGATACAGCTCGTACCATTGGTGTCCTTTTCAATGCCACATCAGAAGAAGTATACCGTCATGTGGCAAATTTTAGTAATCAGCTATTAGGTAGGAATTTACAGGTTGATATGCTGGCTTTTTTTGCAGGGAAGGAAGTTCCAAACTCCTATCTGGCGAATCCCAAACTGAAACTTTTCACTAAGCGTGAGCTAAACTGGTATCGGAAACCGTGTGTACCCCATGTGGATGAGTTTATTGATAAAGAATTTGATATCCTAATCGATCTATCCATGGAGGAACTTTTTCCGCTTAAGTGGATAGCCACGCTCTCAAAGGCCAAATTTAAAGTGGGTAACTTATCCTACTATGGAACTCCTAACGACATGATTATTAACCTAAAGCCCAATAATGATATTGAGTACCTGCTTTCGCAGGTAATACACTATTTGCAGCTGATTAATAATCGCTTTGCGCAGGAAGCGAATGAGTAATTGTCCCTAGGTGTCGCTTAAAATAGAATGCTATGAGTTCGAAATTTAAAGGGTTGGGGGTAGCCATGATAACCCCTTTTACCGCAAACAAAAGTATTGATTTTGATGCCCTAGCTCAATTGGTTGAGCATCTTATTTCGGGGGGGACAAACTATATAGTTCTATTGGGTACCACTGCCGAGTCAGTAGTTCTTTCCGATGAGGAGAAGCATGCGCTGGTTAGCTTTGTTGTTAATCAGAACAGGAATAGAATCCCTCTGGTGATGGGAGTGGGAGGGAACAATACTGAATCGTTGATTCGTACGCTTAAAACCTTCGATTTTACCGGAATTGACGGAATTCTTTCCGTAACTCCCTATTACAACAAACCCACCCAAAAGGGGCTTGAAATGCACTATAGGGCTTTGGCAGCGGCAACTGAGCTACCTATTATTCTCTATAATGTGCCCGGACGAACAGGGATTAACCTCGCCGCAAGTACAACCCTCAAACTTGCCCATGAGGTGTCCAATATCGTTGCCGTTAAGGAGGCTTCGGGCAATCTTAATCAGCAGAGCTATATTCTCCGCGATAGGCCGAAAGATTTTTTGGTTATTTCGGGCGATGATGGTTTGGCTATGCCCCAAATGGCTATGGGGTTTGATGGAGTGATTTCAGTGGCAGGAAATGCTTTTCCTTCACCATTCGTACAAATGCTGGAGCTGTCCCGTTCGGGTAAGTTGAGCGAAGCTCAATCCTTGCACTATAAGTTTGTGGAACTGGTTGACAACTTGTTTGTTGAGGGAAATCCTGCCGGTGTTAAGGCTGTACTCTCTATGATGGGGATTATCAAAAATGAGCTTAGGTTACCGTTAGTGCCTGTAAGTGAGCATACTTACAATAAGCTGTCGGAGCTGATAAAAAAGATTTAAGCAAGGCGATTAGCTGTGTAGTGCAGCTAGCAGTTCTTCTTTTAGCTCAATAAAATAGGGTGAGTTAAGCTTACGCTCACTGAGGGGTTCTGCTACCGTTTTTTGGATAACCACTTCAACTGGGGCTTGGCCAAATACCAGTATTTCATGCCCAAGAAGCATGGCCTCTTCCACATCGTGGGTAACAAACAGCACGGTTCGACGGTCGTACTGCCAAATACGGGCAAAGGCCCTAATCAGGTTTCGTTTCAGCTTAATGTCTAGTCCCTTGAGGGGTTCATCCATTAGGATTAGGTTTGAGGGGTAAGCAAAAGCCCGAGCAATGGAGACCCTTTGACGCATGCCCCCGCTGAGCTGTGTAGGGTAGTAGTTCTCAAAACCGATGAGTTCCACCAGCTGTACAAATCGTTGAACTATTTTTTTGCGTTCGGTTTCATGGGGATAGGCCTCCATCAGCACAAATTCTATGTTCTGGCTTACGGTTTTCCAGTCCAGTAGCCTTGGCTCCTGAAAGATGTAGGAGAGTACCTGATTGTCTAATCCTAAAATCTCACCACCATCGGGATGAATTAACTCTCCAACCATATTTAGCAATGTGGTTTTGCCACAACCCGAAGGGCCAAGAATAGTAGTAATTGTATTGGACTTAAACTCCAATGAGAAATTCCTGAAAAGCGTAAGCTCATCAAAGCGTTTATGCAGATTATGTACTTTTATGCTCATGGTTACCCTTTCCAAACTACAATGCGCCTTTCGCTCCAGCGGATGATTTTCTCAAAAATATAGCTGATAAGTACAGCGATAATGGTCCATGCAATCACCGTATCTACCTTTAAAAAGGTTTGTGCTAGCTGCATGGATGTGCCAATACCGTATTGGGGTTGGCTCAATACTTCACCAATTATAATGGCTCGCCATCCAATGCCCATGGCACTTGACGATCCGCTAATAATAAACGGCATAATGGCGGGTATATGAACCTCTCTAACCATTCTTATTCGGCCTATTTTATAGAAATGTGCCATTTCTATAACGTTTTTATCAATGCTCCTAATCCCGTCAATTACGTTGGTGCAGATAAATGGGAACATGGTAAGAAACCCTATAAAAACAGGTACAGAATTGGTGTTAAGCCAGATAAGTGCCAGCAGGATTATCGCTACAACGGGTGTTGACCGAATGGTTATCAGAATAGGGTTAAGAAAAGCATTGAAACCGGTACTAATGCCAGCCAAAACACCAAAAGCTAATCCTAGAATAAAAGAGAGTATAAAACCAATGATTCCCCGAATCATTGTTAGCCCAATTGTTGCTAAAAAGCCTGTATCGGTAAACAGCTTGATGGAGGTTAACAGCGTTCTTTCGGGTGAGGGTAAGATAAAGTCCGATTTGAAGTAAATCGATAACGACTTCCAGAGCACCAGCATAAAAACCACTGATGCCAATCCGATATACTGCCTTTTAGTAAATGAAATCTTCATTGGGCATCTTTCCTCCAATTATATCCGGATTCATCTCGTAGAATACGCTAAGATAGCTGTAAATGCCATCTTTCACATCCCTTGCATCCACAAATTTTAGGTTTGACCGGGGGATAGAGTTACGGGCTACCTCCACATCGGGAAGAATTTGGTGTTTAACCATAAGCGCAGCAGCGCTATCGGGGTATTCGTTTACCCATAGGGTAGAGTACTTGTAGCTACTAATAATCTGCTCCAAATAACCCGGAAATCTTTCAGTAAAATCACCCTTTACCATAAGAGCAGTTTGTGCTAAGGGCACACTATGAATCTTTTGCCACTCCATGTCCAAATCGAAAAGGGCATGAACCGATTTATTGCGCTGCATAACCAGGCTAACCATAGGCTCGGATATTACGCCTAGCGTTGCTTGGCCCGCTGCCACCGCATTGGCCAGGTCGATATGGGTTGGAAAGCTATAATCTAGTTCCAAATCCCTGAGGGGATTTAAACCATTCTTTTCTAAAAGATGCCTGAATAGTATATCAGGAGTCATCCCCTTGGCCATTATATTTATCTTTTTGCCCTTTAAATGTTCCCATTGGGTTAGGGTTGTATCGGAGCCAAAAAGGTAGAGCGTACCCCACACCGGAATGGCCAAAAGCTGATAGTCAATACCCTTATTATAAAGGATTGCAGCCATTGTGGAAGGAAGCAGAGCAAAATCGGCACTACCCTCAATCATCACCTTCCGAACCTGGATGGGTTCGTTGTAAATATCTACCCTTACTCTGCTTTGGCTCACCTGGCTCAGACTGTCAATAAGCTTTATCATCCCCATGGATGAGGGGCCTTTTAGTGTGGCTATGGTAATGGTATCAACCTGTTTTGATTGATGGGCACACGCCGCAATGAGCAATGAACCAAAAAGAAAAAGGAGGAGTTTGCGCATGGTTGTAAATGTAATGGTTTGCAAAGCTAATCAATTTCATGTAAAATGGACAAGCCGTTTTTTTGTTCAATCCGCTTACGGGAAAATGAAATGCTTCAAAACATTTTGAAATGAAATACGCAAGGCCTATCTTTGTGAATTGAATAACAGCTGTATTTTTTCAAACCGAAAAAAGGACTCCTGTCTGATTTGAGGTTTTCAATTAATTACTAATCAATCTAATCCGGAGGTATTCTGATGGAAAAGAGAGTTGGAACCGCACTTATCCTCGTTGAGGGCCGTGAGAGCATCGATCAGCTCAACGGTATCATATCCAAACATTCCCAGATAATTATCGGTCGTCAAGGGCTGCCCCGCAGCACCGGCGAAAACATCATCTCTCTTGTTCTTGAGGGTACCACTGATGAGATTGGATCGCTAACCGGCCAACTTGGCCGATTAAAAGGAATTCAAGTTAAATCGGTACTCTTAAAGGACAAAAAAGATGAGTAGAATTTGGTATGTTTTATTGGCGGCCGCACTATTGGTAGCGCCTAGGGTTAATGCCCAAAATTTTCAGTTTAGTGGAGTGGTAATCGATTCCATATCGCAAAAGGCAGTGGAAGGTGTTGCCATTCAGGTGCTACCCGAACAAGGGAGCAAGCAGGATATTTTTGCCGTTACCAATGTGAACGGGAAATTCGCGTTCACGCTGCCTGCAGGGAATTATACGGTTAATCTGAGCATAATTGGGTATGCTTCGGTACAGGAGCAGCTAAAAATCTCAGGCAATACCGATGTAACCATCGTAGTCGTTCAACGTCCTTTCCCTTTGGGTGAGGTGATGGTTTCCAGCTTTAGGGTAAACCGAAGCATTAAACAGCTTCCCACACCCTTGGCTGTAATTGGTAAGTACGATTACCAGCACCAATCGGCATTTACTCTTTCCCATGTGCTCGATAACGAGCCCGGCATTACCAAGGGTAGCGACGGCGTTTGGGCTACCAATGTGAATATTCGTGGGTTTGGCGAGAACAGGCTGGTAACCCTGGTGGATGGTTTTAGGGTAGAAACGGCCAACGACCTTACCGCATCACTTTCTATGATTGATGTGAACGATGTGGAGAGGGTAGAGGTGGTTAAGGGAGCCCAGTCGGTGCTATACGGAACCGGTGCCATGGGGGGTATCGTAAACGTTATCACCAAAGATGGTCACTTTGCAAGTGAAAATTATGTTTCGGGTAATCTAATCACCAGCTTTGCTACGGTTAACAACAACTATGCAGGGTATGCCAATGTAAATGCCGGTGGTAGCAATTGGTACGTAAAGCTCAATGGAACCTATACCGATGCACAAAATATAATGACACCCGCGGGTGAGTTGCCCAACAGCCAGTTTACGGCCAATAATGCAGCCGCAAAAGTTGGATTTAAACCTCTGAAAAACCATACGCTCAAAGCGCAATACCAGCGCTATCAGGCAACCGATGTGGGAATTCCCGGGGGTAGTGCTTTTCCCGGTCCTGCCAAGGCTACCTACAAGGATATTGGCCGTCAGCTAATCTCTGCAAGCTATGAGATTACCGATATTACTCCCGTATTTTCCTCTGTTAAGCTAAGCTATTTCAATCAGCATATTCTTCGGGATGTACTGCTCTATCCCAATGCTCCTGCAACTCAGGCAACACTGCCCAACGGAAATACTCAGGTTACTACACCTCAATATTTTACTCCGCTAGGTATTCACGATACTCAAGGTTTGCAGTTGCAAACCTCATGGAGCTTTGCTCACAATAACACCTTTATTGCCGGTGTGGATGCATGGCAACGAGAACTTCTTACCGAGCGTCAAAAATATATTAGGGCCGAAGTATTTAATCCGAGCGGCGACCTGATTGTTACAAACAATATGGTACGTGGCGAAACACCCATTCCCAATGCAACCTTTGGTACTGTAGGTATTTTTGCTCAAAATGAGAGCCATTTTTTTGAGGATAGGCTGACCTTGATTTTTGGAGCCAGAGCCGATGCTATTCGTACTCAAAATGAGCAAGCGTTTGATATTGACTATCTGATTGTAAATGGTAACCGAAATGATACTCCACCCAACCAGCGCGAAACATTTGCAGCCGGAACGCATAACCTATTCTCGTGGAGTGCCAATGCAGGATTGCTCTATAGCGTAGCTAAAGATATTGACCTTTCTGCTAGCTATGCACGCTCATTTAGAGCGCCATCCCTTGAGGAGAGCTATAAATTTATTGACCTTGGAAATTTTGTGCAGCTGGGCGATCCAACCCTTAAGCCCGAAAGTGGTCACGGTGTTGATTTGGGATTGCGCATTTGGAAACCCAATTTCACCTTGCAATTTAGCCTATTCTCCAATTGGATTAATAATATGATTGTAGATACTCCCGGAGAGTATATTTATACATACTACACAGGTCCTAATACCGGAGTTACCGATACGCTACCTGCACTTATTAATGCTAACGTAAGTAAAGCTATGCTTTACGGTACCGATATTAAGTTTCAATACAGAATAACCAGAGGATTAGTAGCATTTGGTTCGGGTGCTGTTGTGGTGGGTAAGGACACTGAGAAGGATACCTATTTACCGCAAATTCCGCCACTAAGCGGGAGGGCAGGAACTCGTTATACCTTCACAAAAGCCGGAGCTTTTGAGCTAAGCGTAATGGCTGCAGCCAAACAGGATAAGATTGCTGCCGGTGAAACGGCAACTGATGGGTACTACAGATTAGACTTTAACTATGGGTCACCTAAGTTTAATTTAGGTTTCTCTAATCTGCAACTTTTTGCTGGGATTGATAATATAACCGACAATTCGTATACCAATCACCTTTCTACCAATCGTGGTTCCATTAGCATTGAACCCGGTAGAAACTTTTATGTTAGAGCCAGTCTCACATTCTAATTACTTAAAATATCCTTGGTAGGCTTAGTTAAGCCTGGGGATCGCTATTCACTTAGCGGTCCCTTTTTTTTATGTTTTAAAGGATATATTTATCAAAGAGTTATACTTTTAATACTAATTTTCTTTTGCTAATTTTGTCAATCATACAAAACGTTATGATTTCAAACCAAATCATATCACAACTTGCCAAGCAGGTGTATCGCAACATCAAAGAGCGCGATGCATTCCATTATTAGTTTTATGGGCAATTAGCCCATAGCCACACCCTTTTTCAGATTTTTCATTTTTTTTATTAACCCACATAATCTATTAATGCTATGGAACTACCATTTGCAGAATCGTATAAAATTAAGATGGTTGAAACCATCAAAAGAAGTACACGTCAAGAGCGTGAGCAGTGGATTAAAGCTGCCAAGTATAACCTGTTTAACCTTAAAAGTGATCAGGTTTTTATTGACCTATTAACCGATTCAGGTACCGGTGCCATGAGCGACCGCCAATGGAGCGCTATGATGCTTGGAGATGAGAGCTATGCTGGCTCATCATCGTACTACAACCTTAAGAATACCATTAAAGACCTTCTAGGTTTTGAGTATTTTATGCCTACTCACCAGGGACGTGCTGCCGAGAATGTGCTTTTCTCAGTGCTTATTAAAGAGGGAGACCATATTCCCGGTAACTCTCACTTTGATACCACCAAGGGGCATATTGAGTACAGAAAAGCTCATGCCATCGACCT
>CAZKPD010000006.1:0-41902 GCA_964554585.1 uncultured Rikenellaceae bacterium | reverse complement strand
AATATAGTAACCCATACGATGATGTAGGTTTAATCCATTCCGGCTATACCATTGGCGGATGGACTGGTGTGCTGTTGGATTATTATCTAGAAGATAATAATCTTTGGAAGATTGAGATTATTGGGAATGCGGAAGCGACCCCCATGGATATCTTAGCCAAGCATTTTGAGCATAAGGTATTGCCCGAGCCCAAAGAGATACCTCAAGATGTTAGAGAGAATGTGCTACTTGCCATAGAAAAGCAGGAGAACATAAAAGTGGCTCCTAAGATTTTTCGATTTCTTTATGAGCTGTTTTTTTAGAAGAGGAATGGGAGGTTTTCTATAGAAAAAATGAGAGGTGGTTGTGAATACAACCACCCCTTGCTGTAGAATTAGAAGCAGATTTCGATTTATTCCAGATAGATTGTCATATCCTTTGGGTAGGTAACCTCATAGCTAAGTCTCAATTTTTGAGTTTTACCCCCATCCATTTTTCCCTTCCAGGTAATGCTTCCAGTCTCTTCGTTTAATATCCCACTGCTTAGCTCTTTCGCCTTCACCTGAATGTTCTTATCCGTAGAAACAGGTATCTGATCCGTAAGGTTAAATGCAATGAGTGTGCTACGCAAATTGGTAAGGGTGATTTCCCATCCAATGGTTTCGGTAACCTTTCCGCCCACGATCTTTTTAGCAGAGTAATCTTTCACCTTTGCTCTTTCAACCCTAATGCCCGTATCAATGCCTAGCGGCAAGGTGATGGTATCGGCAGCCATGCCCTGCGATATGTATGCAGAACCGGTGTACGATCCGCCTAAATAGATTGAGGCCGGAGCGTTTAATAGGGCAATGCCCTCGCTGTTGGGAACCTTTGCCGTAAGGTATACATGTGGAGCTAATTTTGGCATGGCGGCATGTACGTAGGTTGCGCTTAGGGTGGTCTTTTCAATCTCTAGGGTTAAGGGATCTTTTCCTGTGGGCAGGCTGTAGGCAATGGGGATGGTATAGGTTGTAGCCACCATTGATTCTTGTCGTTGCGTATAGTTGGCTCCGGTTTCGGCAATTACATCATCAACGTCAAACATAATCTCTTCCATTTCAAACATATAGGTCTGACGTTGAGCCTGTTTTTTAGCCATAGCACCCATGGCTATAGGCATAGGAGGTTGAATGGGACGTAGGAACCAGGGGTACATGGTAGGAGGGGTTCCTCCTATGGTGGGTCTGCCTGTACTAAAGCTAAACTTCACATTTTTCCAGTTCTCTCCGGTGGCATTCTTAGCCGATGCCTTTAGGATAAGGTCAATGGGCTTGCCCACCTCGCTGGCTCTCACATCGTATGAGGGATCCCATCCGGCTGCAGCGGTAAAATACGATATTCTTAGCGAGGCGTTTACGGCATTCTTGGCCATAACGGTAATCGTAAGCTCTTGATTTAGCTTAACCCTATCGGCACTAAAAGGGTAGAGGTCATTCTTTAGCTGCTCTAGCTGTTGGTTCAGCTCAGTAATCTTACGCTTGTTGGCCAGCTGCTCTTTTTTAACTCTGGATAGGTTGCTTGTGTACAGCTCATGAACCTGTTTAAATTCTGATGCGCTAATACCCTCGTTTTGCCCACCAATACTGCGATTGAGATTTAGGAAATTCTCTTCGTCTTTCAGAATGGTTTGCTCTAGCTCTAAGTCCTCTTTTTGTGAGAGGAGTTTGGTGATACGGTCCTTAATAGCCTGTTCCTCTGTGGGCAATGAGCTAGGGGTGCTACTGTAACCGTCCATTATGGATAGGATGGTAAAGTCCCCTTTTCCTTCCACGGTATAGGTGGAAACATCAATGGTGTTGGGCAAGTTTTTTACCACCAATTTGGTGGTGCCTTTGGGTAGGTTTAGCGTGGCAGTTCGGGTTACCTGTGCTCCGCTAAGGTAGAGCACCACCTCTTCAACATTTGAGTTTAGGGTAACCGTTTCGGGGGGTTGTCCGGTTAACATGAGCAGTCCGCACAGGGTAAACGCCGTAGTAACAATCAATTTTTTCATGGTATTCTATTTTGGTAATTATCTAGTTTTTGAGGCCCAAGGGACCTTAAATCGAGCATCCAATTATCAATAACCATACCATCATAGCTTGTGAGGATATATGGTATGGCATGTTCCGATCGGTTATTTTTTAAGGTCGACCTGTGAGGTAAATATTGACCCAAATTAGTGAAAAAGGGTGAGATATGTTAATATGTAAAGGGGATTTAAAGAGAGAATAAAAATTACTTTTGCCTCAATCCTTTCAAAAATTATAAAACGATAAACCCGTGAAAAAACTTTTACTTCTACTTCTTATCGGTGTTTCATTCCATATTCATGCCTATGCTCAGCATGAGGAAGAGAGCGAAAGCCCGGTTAGTATTGGTGCCGATATGGTCAGCCGTTTTGTTTGGAGAGGGCAACTTTTGGGTAATTCGCCAAGCATTCAGCCCTATGCCGAATTTTCCGTAGGGAGTTTTACGCTTGGCACTTGGGGGTCGTACGGATTTGCAGATGCATGTACCGAATTAGATCTATACCTAGAGTATGAATTGGGAGATTTCTCGTTTACCCTATCCGATTACTATTTTGAAGAGGATATTGTGCACATGCCCAATAAGTATTTTGTATGGAACAGAGCCAATACAGGCCATAGCCTAGAGGGGATGGTCGCATTTAACGGAACAGAGAAGTTACCCCTATCACTTACAGCAGCAACCATGTTCTACGGGTGCGATGCCGATGATTTTTCAACCTATATTGAGGTGGGCTATGCTTTTGAGTTCCGTCGGGTGGGCATCAACCTATTTGTAGGCGGAACGCCTGCAGCCGGCATTTATGCCGATGGACCGGCTGTTGTTAATGTTGGAGCAGGATTCTGTAAATCCATTCGGATTACCGATTCGTTCCAGCTACCCATTTCTACTACATTTTCCGTTAACCCTGCAGATCAGCAGGCATTCCTCGTTTTTAAGATTTCGCTATAATCTTTTTTGATTTACA
This sequence comes from uncultured Rikenellaceae bacterium, assembly GCA_964554585.1. Taxonomy (GTDB): domain Bacteria; phylum Bacteroidota; class Bacteroidia; order Bacteroidales; family Tenuifilaceae; genus Perlabentimonas. The sequence goes on along the minus strand of CAZKPD010000006.1, from coordinate 38,907 downwards.
ACTCGATACTAACAGGGTATTCCAATTATGGAATGCCCTTTTTTTATATAAAAAAGGAGGAACAGAATTTCTGTTCCTCCCAAATAGTACAAAACACTAACCTAATTTAGAGCTATAGCTCTACAATTCTTTTGGTAATAGCTTTTCCGTTAACAATAAGCTTTGCAATATAAGCACCGCTTCCTAGGCCAATCTCTTTGCCCGAAAAGGTCATCTCTTTTATCCCGGCATCGGCTGATCCTTTATATAGTGTAGTGAGATGTCGTCCGCTGATATCAAAAATTGAAAGGGTAATCTTAGCGTCATCCTCAAGAGCAAATCTAAAAGTAATAAACTCTTTGTATGGGTTGGGGTAAGCGTCTAAAACTGTTTCACCTGCGGTGATCTCCATTTGTGTTGCGCTTTTGCTTACCGCACTGTTATTGTAGGCCGCTTGGGTTGAGCTGTAGGTTTTCCCGTTCTCATAGGTCGAAGCGCTGTTGATAAGTACAAGTACTGGGAAACGATGGGTTTCAACGTACCACCTATAGGTGGTTATGGTAATGGAATAGGTGTGATTATTCATCACCTGATCATACTCTTTCACCTCTTTTACGCGTAGCGCATTTTCAAAAACCCTGCCTTCGGGTAGCATTAACGTTCCTATCCCATCACCCTCCACCAGGTAGGTTCCCTCAATGGTTCCCAGCTGCTTGTCAACGCTGTTATAGCTGCCGCTAAAGGGACCGGTAAATGCGCTACCGTAGGTAAACGGATACTTCATTTTAACAAATGGTACATCGTAGGATATGTAAACATTTCCCGAGGGTGAAAGGTAACCGTACTGTTCAATTCCTTTTTTGGTGGCATTAAAGTAAAACCGATTGTTAAACTCCTGCAGAGCCACATTGGCATTGGTGAACAGATGAGATCCTTTTGTTAAATTGGAGTTCTCAATTTCTCCGGTAAATTCTTTAGTGATTTCAAGCGTTCTAAAATCCCAAACCACATTCTTTCCACTAACGCCGGGTTCCATGTATTTGGTAATTACCATGTCATTAATCTGGTCTGCAATTAACCCATGGGTACGATATTTCAGCGTTGTTTGACCCGAAAGACCGGCATAGGTTAATAGTGCTAGTGCAATGAGTAGTGCTCTTTTCATGTTTGTTTGTTTTTTGGGTTAATTAATACGATAAAGGTATGTTTTTTTGTGATGAAACCAAATCCGTTCGATTCGTTAAATCATTATATAAAGCATAACACACTGCCTAAAAGGCAGCAAATTATACAAGTGGATCCTTTTGGAGGGTGTAGCTAATGGGAGCGTGTGTTAGTTCCCAATCTCTGAGATGAACTTAATACGAACCAATCGAATCTCCTCTTCGGAAAACTCATCCTCGCCCAGGTAGCTCATCGCTTCTTCGATGGACTCGGTTTCGGCATCCTCCTTAAAGTAGTCGAATATCTCTTCCGCTTTCTCTTCGTCCATCATATTATTGATATAGTAGTCGATGTTGAGCCGTGTTCCTGAGTTGACAATCGCTTCAATTTCAGTAATAAGCTCTCCAAACTCCAAATCCTTGGCTTCGGCAATATCCTCCAGATCCATTTTGCGATCTATACTTTGGATAATGAACACTTTTAGCAGCGATTTGTTGGCTACCGATTTTACCACCATATCCTGTGGACGGATGATCTCCTTGTCTTCCACATAGCTGGCAATGAGCTGAACGAACTCTTTTCCGTAGCGTTTAGCCTTTCCGGCGCCTACGCCGGTGATATTCTGAAGCTCTTCGAGGCTGATGGGGTACTGAATAGCCATGTCCTCTAGCGAAGGGTCTTGGAACACAACGAACGGGGGAAGCCCTTTCTTTTTAGAGATATCCTTCCTAAGGCTCTTAAGCATGCTGAAAAGTTCCTCATCGCAGGTGTCGCCTCTGCCTGCAGGCATGGTGCTCACATCATCCTCGTCCGATTCCTCGTACTCATGGTCCTTGGTAAACATCACATCATGGGGGTTTGCCATAAACGCACGCCCTTTGTCGGTATTGAGCAGCAGGCCATAGTTTTCGATGTCCTTATCAATATACTTTAGTACTAGCGCCTGGCGTATGATGGCATTCCAAAAACCAATATCCTGTTCGCTTCCCTCACCAAACACTTCCAACTTGTTGTGCTTGTACGATTTGATGATAGTATTTACATGCCCACAAAGGATGTTGGCAATGTGGTCGGCCTTAAACTTTTCTTTAACCGCACTAATGGTCTCCAGTAGTAGCAGTAGGTACTCTTTGCCCTCAAACTGTTGTTTTGGGTGTAGGCAGTTATCGCACGACCCGCAATTCTCCTCTTGATAGGTTTCTCCAAAGTAGTGCAGAAGCATTTTGCGTCGACAAACCGATGACTCTGCGTAAGATACGGTTTCAAGGAGCAGCTGTTTCCCAATTTCCTGTTCGGCCACAGGCTTGCCCTGCATAAATTTTTCGAGCTTTTGGATATCCTTGTAGCTGTAAAAGGTGATACACTTGCCCTCACCGCCATCCCTTCCGGCACGGCCGGTTTCTTGGTAGTAGCCCTCAAGGCTCTTAGGGATATCGTAGTGGATAACGTACCTCACATCCGGTTTGTCGATACCCATTCCAAAGGCGATGGTAGCCACAATCACGTTTACATCCTCCATGAGGAACTTGTCTTGGTTCTCATTTCGGGTGGCCGAATCCATTCCGGCATGGTAGGGTAACGCCTTGATGTCGTTAACCTGAAGCATCTGAGCCAGCTCCTCTACTTTTTTCCGGCTCAAACAGTAAATAATACCCGATTTGCCATCGTTGGCCTTAATAAATTTTATGATTTCGCGCGTGGTGTGAACCTTGGGTTTAACCTCGTAGTAGAGGTTAGGGCGGTTAAACGACGATTTGAACACCTTGGCATCGAGCATGCCCAAGTTTTTCTGGATATCACTTTGTACTTTAGGTGTTGCAGTGGCTGTAAGCGCAATAATGGGTGCCGTTCCAATCTCGTTAATAATGGGCCTTATCCTACGGTATTCAGGTCTAAAGTCGTGACCCCACTCGGAAATACAGTGGGCCTCGTCGATGGCATAGAACGAAATTTTTACCTGTTTCAGAAAATCGATATTCTCCTCTTTGGTGAGCGACTCGGGAGCTACGTATAGCATTTTGGTAACCCCGTTAAGTATATCGGTCTTCACCCGTTGGATTTGTGTCTTATTCAATGACGAATTTAGGAAATGGGCAATGCCATCCTCTATGCTAAAGCTGCGCATGGCATCCACCTGATTCTTCATTAATGCAATAAGAGGGGATATGATAATAGCTGTTCCTTCGCTGATTAGCGCAGGCAGCTGATAGCACAGCGACTTCCCGCCTCCGGTAGGCATAAGCACAAAGGAGTCGTTGCCGGCCAGCAAGTTCTGTATAATGGTTTCTTGATTTCCTTTAAAACCGGAAAAACCAAAGTGGGTATTCAGATGCTCTAGCAGCGAAGTTTGAGATTCGGCTTTTATATTTTGCATTGCAGTAGTACCAATAACACTATTAATAGGTCAAAAAAATGTAATTTTTTCCCTTCCTTTATTTTTCAGGATTATAAATATACTGCAAAAAAAAACTAAAACAAAGGGAGCTGATATATATCACTCACTAATTTTGGGGGGAGCAAAGAAAATGTGCTGGTTTAGCCTCTCAAAAAATTTGATTTAAGCTCAAACGACTTTTACTTCCGTCTTAGCTCAAAATTTTGACCTAGGTATACGCTACGTACTTCAGGGTCATCGGCCAGCTCTTCGGCAGTACCCGATTTTAGGATTTCGCCTTCAAATAAGAGGTAGGCTCTGTCGGTTATGCTTAGCGTTTCATGAACATTGTGGTCGGTAATCAGGATTCCGATATTTTTATCCTTAAGCTTAGAGACAATGGATTGGATATCCTCTACAGCTATGGGGTCAACCCCGGCAAAGGGTTCGTCAAGCAGAATAAATTTGGGCTCTAGCGCAAGCGCACGGGCTATCTCCGTCCTGCGGCGCTCACCCCCACTAAGCTGGATACCTAAGCTTTTTCTTATCTTTTGAAGACCGAACTCATCTAGCAGCGACTCAACCTTCTCTCTTTGGTACTCCTTGCTGAATTTGGTCATCTCCAACACCGCCCTAAGGTTATCTTCAATGCTCAGCTTTCTAAAAACCGAAGCCTCCTGAGCTAAGTATCCAACACCTCGCTGTGCTCTTCTAAATACGGGTTCTTTGGTAATGTCATCATCATTTAAAAATATGTTGCCGGCATTAGGAGAAATAAGTCCTACCATCATATAAAAAGTGGTTGTCTTTCCGGCCCCGTTGGGGCCCAGCAAACCCACAATCTCACCTTGGCTTACCTCCACCGAAACCCCTTTTACCACGGTTCTCGATTTGTACTTTTTAACCAAATTTTGGGTGTGCAGCTTCATATTCATAAAATTGATGACGATGTAAAAGTATTAAAAAAGAAAGTAAAAAAATGGTTTTTCCACCCTAAAGCATGGGGTTGGGTAGAGAATAGCACTGTTTATAGAATGGGTTGTCAAAATTCTCAGGGTTGCTACACAACCCAACAAGCCCTATCTTTGTTGTACAAAATAAAATAGAGATGCCGATAATAAGACCCCTCAATGGCAAAACGCCAAAAATCGGAAAGAATTGTTTTATTGCTGAAACAGCAGTAATTATTGGCGATGTAGAGATTGGTGATGATAGTAGTATATGGTATGGTGCGGTGCTTAGGGGTGATGTAAACCCCATCCGCATAGGGAATAGGGTGAGCGTTCAGGACAATGCGGTGTTGCATACCACCTACCAACAGTCGGTTGTAACCCTCGAAGATGATGTGGCCATTGGCCATAATGCTACCGTTCACGGAGCCACCGTTAGGGCAGGAGCTTTGGTGGGGATTGGTGCCACCGTGCTCGATTTTGCTGAGGTGGGCGAGGGAGCTATTGTGGCAGCCAATGCGCTAGTACTTGCCAATACTAAAGTAGAACCTGGCTGTGTGTATGCAGGGGTTCCTGCAAAATTTGTAAAAAGGATGGATGCCCGCCAGTCCAAAGAAACCAACCAACGAATTGCCAAAGGATACCTATTATATAAAAGTTGGTACCAAGAGCAGTGACGCTCAGTTGGAGGTTCAACCTCCATGTAACAAACTTGTTGGCATGTCATTCCATGAATTTGTTGCGCATTGAAATGGTGCGATACTGATAATTCTGTATATTTGAGCGTTGTTGGGACTAACACATACCATTATGCTTACCTATACTACCATTATCCAAAAGGATACGCGGTTATCCGGGGAGATAGCTGTGGCTCCAACTAAAAAGATTACCAAGAGAAGTTTGGTTATTCATGCGCTCAAAAGTTCCAAATCTACCACTAAGGTTGTAGCAGAAAAAGATAGGGTAGACCTATTTGACCAGTCCGTCCGGTACAAGAAGACGCCTGCTGATATTGAAAAACCCGATAAAGCATTGCGCTTTTTAAGAGCTTTCCTTTCGTTTTTTGGGGGAGAGTGGATAATCTATGGCGGCAAAGAGATGCTGAATAGCCCTGTTGCCGATGTGATAAAGTACCTGCAAAGCCACGGGCAAAATATCCGATTTGAAGTGAGTGAAGGCTTCCCCCCGCTCAAGCTTGTGGGTAGATATTTGCAGGGAGACATCCTTCAGGTGGAGGCATCCATATGCAGTCAGTTCATTTCCACATCGTTAGATATTTCATCTGCGCTTTCGCATCAACAGGTAATCGAGCTTAAGGACTGGATTGTGAATTCGCCATACATCAGCCAAACCCTTAGGTGGCTCAACTACCTTGGGGTAAATACGGGATGGAATAAGGAAGAGATGCTGATTGAGCACACCCTAAGCGATGAAGCAGGTGTTACCCTTGAAGGGGATTGGATGGTTGCCAGCTACTGGTATCCGATGGTTGCTTTTGTAAAAAAATCCAGCATCCAAATCAATGGGATTCCCTTTGATAGCCTCCAGCCACAAGCCTTTATAAGGGAGTTGTTTGAACGCCTCGGGGTTAATACTATTCCTGCCCATGAGGGTATTGTTCTTGAGCACAGCGGGAAGTGTGAAAAATCATTCCAAGCCAATTTGGGCAATAATCCCGACCTTATCCTTGCTACGCTAATAACGTGCGTTGGGCTAAAAGTTCCCTGTCGCATTGAGGGTGTTAAGTCTTTAAGAGCTCACGAGGTAGACCGGCTCATGGTGTTGCAGTCGCAAATGTTAAAGTTGGGCGTTAAGCTTCAGATTGAAAAACAGAATGGTGAGGAGACCATTATATTTGATGGTAAAACCGGGCTGAAAAAGGATGAAACAATAGAAATTGACACTTTTGGTGATCACAGAATCTTAATGGCCTTTGTTTCTCTGGCAGCGATGGGAGCAAAAGTTGTAGTAAACCACCCTAGGGTAGTATCCCGCTCCTACGCAAATTTCTGGTCAGATCTGAAACATCTGGGTTTTTTTGTTGAGTAATGGGCTATAAAATATGGGCAGAACACATGCAGTGCCCATTAAAAGAATTGCAATAAAAAGCCTCTTGGTATTCATTATTCATTTTTGCATCTTTGGGGCACATTAATTTTAAACTTAGGTGAACTATGATTCAGTTTAATGACACTAAAATTGCGTTCGTATCGCATAGTACAGCTGACCTAAAAAAGGCCAAAATTTTATTCCGCGCCATGGGGAGCTCATCCGTGGTTAAGGTGGGTAAGGTGCTGCTAAATTTTGCATTAGCCATCCGTTTTCCCATCTCATGGATAGTGAAACCTACCATTTTTAAACATTTTGTCGGAGGAGAAACCCTAGAAGAGAGCAATGCTACGGTTGATTATCTGGCTAAGTACAACGTGAAATCGGTACTGGACTATTCCGTAGAAGGTGCTGGTGATCCGGCTTCGCACGAATCGGCCTATAATGAGATCATGAGGTCTATAGAGAATGCCGAGGGGAATCCCAATATTCTGTTCACCGTGTTTAAACCCACCGGGTTGGTTAGCCACTCAGTGCTCGAAAAAGTGAGTCAAGGAGAAACGATGACCGATGAAGAGGCCAAGGAATTTGCGCTGTTCGAGACCCGAGTTAAAAATCTTTGCCAACGTTCCGTTGATCTGCATGTACCTATTCTGGTTGATGCCGAGGATACCTGGTATCAAAAAGCTCTTGATGATGTGGTAAACCGAATGATGGAAACATATAATAAGGAGGAAGTGTGGGTTTATAATACCCTCCAAATGTACAGAACCGATCGGGTTGATTTTCTGGATGCATGCATTAAGGAGGCTCGTGAGAAAGGGTATAAGCTAGGAATTAAGTTTGTGCGTGGAGCCTATATGGAAAAAGAGCGGGAGCGCGCCAAACAGATGGGATACCCATCACCTATTAATCCGGATAAACCTGCTACCGATAAGATGTATGATGATGGACAAGAATTGGCATTTAAGAACTTAGATATCGTTTCTATCTTTTGTGGAACCCACAACGAGCTGAGCACCCAGAAACTTTGCCAGCTAATGGTCGATGCGGGCATCGAAAAGAATGATAAGCGTATTGCCTTCTCACAGCTTATTGGGATGAGTGATAATATTTCGTTTATGCTTGCACACGAAGGGTTCAATGTGGTTAAGTATGTTCCCTATGGTCCTGTTCGCAAAGTGATGCCCTATCTTATCCGTAGAGCAGAAGAGAATACTTCGGTTAAAGGACAAACTGGCCGTGAGCTTTCCATGATCCAAGCAGAGCTCAAAAGGAGAAAATTAGCCAAGAACGAGTAGTAGTTTACATAATGTAGTGTGCCCGTGAAGTTTGATAATAACGGTTCGGTTATCCGTATTCAAATGCAAAAACGCCTGTTGGCCGTTGCAGTAGCCACTTTTATTGCTATTCTGTACACCACTGGTCTTTGGCGTTTTGTGGAGCAGTGGACCGGTATACCCAGATTTGTGGGCACACTATTTTTCCTCACCCTATTTTTAGCCTTCTATTTTTACCATCTGCTGGCCGCTTCTTCCTTTTTTTACTACGATGATCATGAGGGCAAAATCGTTGTACGGAACTACCAGCTAAATATGTTTAATAGTGCAAAAAGCTCATTCGAAATCCCTAAGTCAGAGTTTAAAGGATATGCCTTTAAGCAAAGCATTTTGGGGTTGAGAAAGGACCTTATTCTTTACCGAAGGCACCAAGGAAGAATGGTGACCTACCCACCGGTAAGCGTTTCGTTATTAACCGCCCAAGAGATGGAGAAGCTTAAAAAAGCGCTTGCCTCGCATGGACCATTGCTGGAAATAACTAAGGGTATTTAACCGTTTTAGCAATGGACATTGACCTCTTGCCATACCAAATAGGGGTGGACATGATTCCCAAGATTGGGAGTATAAATGCTAAACGATTGATTGCCTATTGTGGTGGGGCCGAGGCCGTTTTTAAGCAATCCGTAAAAGCATTGCTCCAAATTCCGGGTATAGGTCCTATACTTGCCCATGAGATAGCCCACCAGAAGGTGCTGGATGATGCTAAGCGGGAGGTAGAGTTTATAGTTAAGAACAATATCCAGGCCTACTACTATTTAGACGAGGGGTACCCACATCGCCTAAAACAGTGTGAGGATGGTCCGGTAGTCCTTTTTGCCAAAAAGGATGATGAGCTAAAGTTCAACCATCCTAAAATTATTAGCATTGTAGGTACTCGCAATATCACCGAATACGGGCGCAGCATGTGTGAGGAGCTAGTGGCCGATTTGGCAAAAAGGGGACACAATTCAATTATTGTTAGTGGATTGGCCTATGGGGTAGATATCTGTGCCCACAGGGCAGCCCTTAAAAACGGATTGCCAACCATCGCCGTGTTAGGGCATGGGCTCGATACAGTCTATCCCTCAATTCACGCAAATACGGCTAAAGAGATCCTTGAAACAGGAGCCTTGGTTAGCGACTTTCCCTCGGGTTCCCTTATGGATGGGAAAAATTTTGTAAAACGTAACCGGATTATTGCAGGGCTTTCCGATGCCACGCTGGTGATAGAGAGCGCCGAGCAGGGAGGATCGCTCATCACTGCCGATATTGCCATGTCGTATAATAGGGAGGTTTTTGCGGTTCCCGGACCCGCAGGTAGCAAGTATTCCAAAGGGTGTAACCTGCTCATTAAAACCAATAAGGCAGCGCTAATCGAATCGGTTGAGGATATTGAGTATCAGCTTGGATGGGATGAAAATGTTAACCAAAACGATGAGAAACAGCTCGAAATGTTTAAAGAACTTTCCGAAGAGGAGCAGGCTGTTTTTGATGTAATCCGTAATCGCGGGCAGGAGGTGATAGATGTGATCTGTTTCAAAACCGAATTACCTGTTGCCAAGGTGTCGGCCATACTGCTAAACCTAGAGTTTGCAGGTTTAATAAAGTCAAGACCGGGTAAAGTGTATGCGCTTTCAAGGGGAGTATAGCGCATAGAATGGGCTTTTTATGTACGCTCAACCCCCATCTCCAAAAACATTTACTACTTTTGTAGGGTTCAGCTTTATCACTGTCAAACTATTTGATTAAGTGTACCTAATCGACACACATTCTCACCTTTATGGTCAGGAGTTTTCCGACGACCTGCCTTTGGTAGTGGAGAGGGCCAAAAGTGCAGGGGTTGGGGCAATCATATTGCCCAATATTGACTGCGCCTCCATCCCTATGCTACAGGGCACGGCAAATCGCTACCAATCCTACTGTTTCCCGTGTATGGGCCTTCACCCCACTTCGGTTAAAGAGGATTATGCGGTTGAGCTAGCCTGCATTGAGAAGGAACTGGGGCAGAATCGATACTTTGGAATAGGAGAAATAGGGATTGACCTATACTGGGACAAAACATTTTACCCTCAACAGGTAGAGGTGTTTAGGCATCAGCTGCAGTTAGCCAAAAAGCACAATTTACCCGTTATTATCCATTCCCGAAATTCGTTCGATGAGGTGTTGAGTGTGGTGGACCAAGAGATAGACCCGAGGCTACGCGGAGTGTTTCACAGCTTTAGCGGGAGCCTTCAGCATTATCGGCATATAATGGATTACAAAACCTTTTATGTGGGTATTGGCGGGGTTATCACTTTTAAGAACGGAGGATTGGCAGAGCTAGTCCAGCAAATGCGTATTGACTCCATTTTGCTCGAAACCGATTCACCCTATTTGGCTCCACACCCTTATCGGGGTAAACGAAACGAATCCGCACATATAGCCCTTGTGGCTCAAAAGATTGCAGAAACTCTTCAGATCTCTATCGATGAGGTTGCAGAAGTTACTACTCAAAGCGCAAAACAACTTTTTGGCATATGACCATAGACCATAAAAAAACGATTCTAATTATCTATACCGGTGGGACCATTGGAATGAAGGAGAATCCGGAAACAGGAGCATTGGCTCCATTCAACTTTGAGCAGATTCTGGATGAGGTGCCCGAGCTGCGTAAGTTTGGCTTTAATCTGGACACCTTCTCGTTTAACCCTCTGGTTGACTCATCCGATATCACCCCCGATTTTTGGGTTGCTTTGGCTCAGATGATCCGCGACGGATATGAGCAATACGATGGATTTGTAATCCTCCATGGAACCGATACCATGTCATTCACGGCTTCGGCCCTTAGCTTTATGCTCGAAAATTTATCAAAACCTGTGGTTTTAACGGGTTCTCAGCTACCCATAGGCCGACTTCGAACCGATGGGAAAGAGAATTTGATCAGTGCCATTGAGATTGCTGCCGCTTCGCAACAGGGTAAACCGATAGTACCCGAGGTGTCAGTCTTTTTCGAGAATCAGCTCTTTAGAGGGAATCGCACCTATAAGCACAATGCCGAATACTTTAGCGCTTTTCGTTCAGACAATTACCCACCCCTAGCGCAGGTGGGTATCAGTATAAAATATAATACTGGCGGAATACACTATCCAGCCCAAGGGACTCAGCTAAAAGTTCACACTACGCTTTGCACCGATATTGCTGTACTTAAGCTATTTCCGGGCATTACTCCTCAGTCAATAGATGCCATACTGGCAACTCCTAACATAAAAGCGGTAATACTTCTCACCTTTGGTGCAGGTAATGCATCCACAGGCACTTGGTTCCTTAATCGTATAAAAGAGGCCATAAAGCAAGGATTAGTAATTTTTAATGTGAGCCAATGCAAGGCAGGAGCAGTGGATATGGACAAATACGATAATGGCCTTGAGCTGAAAAGGTTAGGTGTAGTAGGAGGGGCCGATATCACATTTGAGGCTGCTGTAGCAAAATTGATGTTCCTCCTTGGAAGAGATTTTGAGGGGGAAGAGCTAAAATTAAAGCTAACTCAAGCCATTAGCGGAGAAATATCTCAATGATATAAACCGTATGTTATTTTTATTTTGTACTTTGCGGCCCTATTTTAAAGTTCTTTTATTCTTTTAGTTATTTTTGGAGAGATGGCCGAGTTGGTCGAAGGCGCACGCCTGGAAAGTGTGTATACCTCACAAGGGTATCGTGGGTTCGAATCCCACTCTCTCCGCTTGTGTTTTGTAAAAAGAAATGTACTTTTGTAGTATTAAAACTTAAACTGTAATAATCTAACGAAATCAGATCATGAAAAAACTATTTGCATTTTTAGCACTTACCGGAATGCTTATGTTTGGTGCTACAACTATCGTTTTAGCACAAGATGAGAATGTTGAAACTCCTGACACAACTGTTGTTGCCGCTGATACAGAAGCAGTAGAAATTGCTGAGCCAGCCGCCGCTCCAGCACAGGGTGAGATTGAAACTTCTTTGCATAAGCAGCTTAAAATTAAGTTTATCGAAGGGGGTCCCGAATTCATGGGCGTTATCCTTCTAACCCTAATTCTAGGTTTGGCTCTTGCCATTGAAAGAATTATCTATTTGAACCTTGCTACCACCAATACCGAAAAGTTTCTTGACAAAATTGAAGAGGCTATGAAAAACGGTGGTATCGAAGAGGCTAAAGAGGTATGCCGTAATACCCGTGGCCCGGTAGCCAGCATTTTCTATCAAGGGCTTGATCGCTCTGATGAGGGAATTGAAGCAGTAGAGAAGTCGGTTGTAAGCTATGGCTCTGTTCAAATGGGACAGCTTGAGAGCGGTCTTTCTTGGATTACCCTGTTCATTGCCGTTGCACCTATGCTTGGGTTCATGGGTACTGTATTGGGTATGATTGAGGCTTTCGATGCCATTGAGGTGGCCGGTGATATTTCTCCTTCACTGGTAGCCGGTGGTATTAAGATTGCGCTTATCACAACCGTATTTGGTCTTGTTGTTGCTATTATTCTTCAGGTGTTCTACAACTATCTGGTATCTAAAGTTGAGAAACTTGTAAATATGATGGAGGATGCTTCTATTTCTCTTATTGACATTTTGATCAAGTATAATCTTAAAAAATAATTAGCATGTCTAACAATGTAGTTAATAAGATTGTTAAGATATTCTCATGGGGGATAATGGCAGCATCCATCATATTTACTGTCGTTTTCTTTTACAGGTTATCAGGCACAGAAGGAGTTGCTCAGATAGAGGTGGCTGGCCCATTTATAATGTGGGGCTATATTCTGGTTGCTATCGCCATATTCTTGTCTCTTGTGTTCCCCTTGGTTAATATCATATTCAACCCAAAAAATGGATTGAAAGCATTGGTTGGGATTCTTGGTTTGGGTTTGGCTTTCCTAGTTGGATATTTATTGGCCGATCCAGCACCAATGATTGGAACGACTGAAAATCCTAATTTTGCTAACAAAACGATTCTCATATTGGCCGATACGGGTATTATAGCTACTTACATCCTATTTGCAGTGGCTATCTTGTCATTACTTTACGTAACCATCAAGGGCCTGATTACAAAATAGGTGATTAATTGTGGTTTAATCGGACTCATATCCGATTAAATCTTTAAAAAAATAAAATTCACATGGCTCGACCAACACCGGAAATAAATGGGGGCTCTTTGGCCGACATTGCTTTCCTACTTCTGATCTTCTTCTTGGTTACTACAACCATGAATGTGGATACCGGATTAGCCCGTATGCTTCCAGCTATGCCCGAAGATAAGCATCAAGATACCGAACAGGATGTGAAAGAACGTAACATCTTCACTGTTCTTATCAATAAGAGTGACCGTTTGCTTGTTGAGGGTATGCCTATGGAGGTAAACATGCTAAGGGAAGCGGCAAAAGAGTTCATAGCCAACCCCCAAAATGACCCTAAACTTCCGGAGAAACAGCTTATTGAAGTTGATTTCTTTGGGAATGTAGAGGTAGGTAAAGGGGTTATCTCACTTCAGAATGATAGGGGTACTTCGTATAAGATGTATATGCTGGTTCAGAATGAGCTGGTAGCCGCTTATAACGAATTGCGTGATGAGATATCGAAGGCTAAGTTTGGTAAAGTGTACGACGCTTTGCCGGAAGATCAGCAAAAAGCTGTTCAAAAGATTTATCCTCAACGTATCTCAGAGGCAGAGCCCAAAACTGTAGGAGGACGTAAATAATGGCAAAATTTAGAAGAAAAAATGCGGGAGGATTGCCTGCAATCAACACCGCTTCGTTGCCCGATATCGTGTTCATGCTACTGTTCTTTTTTATGGTGAGCACAACGATGAGGGATACTGAAATGTTAGTATCGGTTAAACTTCCTTCAGCTACAGAGGTAGTTAAACTCGAAAAGAAATCGCTGGTATCTTCCATATTTATTGGTTCTCCTGCAAAGCAGTTCCAAGCAACATTAGGAACCGATTCACGTATTCAGCTCAATGACTCTTTTAAAACGCTAGTTGATATTCGGGACTTTATTACCTCCGAAAGAGATGCACTTAGCGAAGTGGATAGGAATATGCTTACCGTATCTTTAAAGTGCGATGAGAATACCCGTATGGGTATTGTTACTGATGTGAAACAGGAGCTTAGAAAGGCTAGCGCACTTAAAATTAGCTATTCTGCCAGAAGAATGGAAAAAGACTGGTAGTTTTTTCATGAATTTTAGAAAAAGGCAGTGCTCCAAAGCACCGCCTTTTTCTTTTTTGACCAATGAACATTTAGGTTTATATATGGTTCCTTTTTAAACACTATTATTATGATTAAAAAATATTCGATATTTTTCTTAAGCCTCGTACTTTCCATTGCTCTTTTTAGCAGCTGCGGAAGTGTAGATAAACAGCCACATCCAAAGTATGTCTTCTTTTTTATAGGCGACGGCATGGGGATCCAGCAAATCAATGTGGCTCAAGCCTTCCTCGACTCCAAGCAAGAATTGTGGAACGATACAGAACTTGTTTTCTCCCAATTCCCTGTGATTGGCTTGAGCACAACCACGGCTTATAACAGGTATATAACCGGTTCTGCTGCTGCAGGCACCGCCCTCTCCTCTGGCTACAAAACTTCAATCAACACCCTTGGGCTTAATCACGATCACAGCGATTCCCTATTCAGTATTGCATACTATGCCAATACACAAGGTTTTAATGTGGGAGTTGCCACCAGTGTTAGCATCGATCATGCTACTCCTGGTGCCTTTTATGCCCATCAGTCCAACAGGAAGTTGTACCATGAGGTATCACACGACCTAATCAATAGCCGCTACCGTTTCTTTGGGAGCGGTGGGTTTACCGATCCCAAAGGGGAGCAATCAGACAGTACGCGTGGCGATATCTTTAGTTTGGGTATAAAAAAGGGCATCCATTTTACTGAGAGTTTAGAGGTTAACGATTCCATAAAGAAGTCGGCTGCAACCATTGTATTCTCTACACCTAGGCCGGCCAGCGGCTTTACCCTTAAACATCGGATTGATAATCTTAGCGGTGATGAGGCTACCCTGAAGGATATCACTACGCTTGGCGTAGATGTTCTTTATGATAGCAAAGGATTCTTTTTTATGGTTGAGGGAGGAAAGATTGACTGGGCATGCCATGATAATGATGCAGCCTCTGTAGTTCATGAGGTAATCGATTTTTCGGAGGCCATTCGGGTAGCTCTCGATTTCTATAAACGCTTTCCCAATGAAACCCTAATTGTAGTTACTGCCGACCATGAAACCGGAGGCATGTCTCTGGGCAATAGGGAGATGAAGTACGAGTCGGATATTGCGCTGTTGGCGCAACAAAAGGTGTCGGCTGATGTGCTAAAGATGAGCGTGGAGGCTTTCTTCGAGAGCAATCCAAAAGCCACCTATACACAGTTGCAGAACTATATTTTCTCCGATAGCCTTATTTCTGTCCCCTTTGAAGATTTTGAAGAGTATCAACGCGAACAGTTTCGTCAAACCGTTGAAAAGAGTTTGGGTTTAAAAGGTGGCTATCGTAAGTATTATACAATCTCTTCGGCGGCAATCAAAATGCTTAACCAAAAGGCAGGCATTGGCTGGACATCCGGGGCGCACACGGCATCTCCTGTACCCATTTATGCTTTAGGAGTGGGTCAAGAAAGGTTTGCAGGATCACTTGATAATGTGGATATACCTAAACGTATTGCAGAAGTTATGGGTATTTCGATGGATTAATACAATAGTTTTAAACAAAAAGCCTGTCAAGATAAGATTTGACAGGTTTTTTTGTTTCAGATAGTCAACGACTTGCCATATCGAAAAAAAATATGAGAATTCAAATAAAGCGAAGAGCCAGCTTTGAATCGTTTTTTTTGTACTTTTACGTTTAAGAGAGCGATCTCCCTCCCCTTTATAAACCTAAAACCTATTGAAATGAAAAGAAGTATACCCATTTTTTTGATTGTAATATGGAGTTTTGCCCTCTATGGACAAGAGGACAAGCCTAAGCAAAAATTGGATTCCTCTTATGATAGAAGTTCTCTCACGGTCTTCTTTATGAATAACCAATCGGAGGAATATTGGTCAATAGCACAAGAAAAGTTTCCTGAGCTTGTTTTGTCTGATAAGTATAACAACAATAACTTTGAGAGCATTGTTTTTCCCTTAGAACTCCAGCGTAAGATCCTAGGAGATTACCAAGACGAATTAGGGATAAGGCTTTCTGGGTTAAACATGGGCAAACAGGTGGTTTCCCTTTGGTATAATCGTAAGCCCGATGGAACTATGGATATGGATCGGGTTCATGAAAGAGGACGTTTTACTGCAACCGATGCCGACTTTTTGCTTGCCCAAACCAGTAAGCGAGGCAATGCGGCGCTCGAAGAGTTTGGGAATCGGCTGATTAGCCTTAGCTACATATTGGTGCTCGATTTGAATAGTATAATAAATGTAGATCAAGGGGAGGAATCAAAAAATAAAGGGTGGACAGCAAAGGTTACCAGCTACCTATATAAAATTGATTTTAATGATGAGGTAAAGTATGCCTTTTACGACACATGGATTTATGATGATGATACAGAGGAGGTGAAAAACCAGAAGCGTGCTGCGTTTAATCAGCTTCAGATTCCCATTGTACCCGTTCTCAAAAAGAGCATCGCCATTTCGGCTACTCAACCAAAGGCTGACACCGGATTGGGTCTGTTCTTTAAACCAAAATCTACAGATGTGCTGCTAAAGGAACTGGTTCAGAAAGCATATGATGAGAGCCTTTTCAATCTGGAAAAATCGTTGGAGGAGTTTAAAGTAAAAACTGCGCTTTTCGATACCAACCCCTATAGAGCAAAAATTGGGATGAAAGAAGGGCTTAAAACCGATTACCGATTTTTTGTGTACGAGTACGTTTATAACGAAAAAACCGGGCAGGCCGAACCCAAGCGCAGAGGAGTAATCCGCGCTTCATCCCAATCAAAAATTGTGGATAACAGGAAAGAGGCCACAGGAGATATGGGAACATCCCAATTCTATCAGGTGGGAGGACGCAAGCTGGAACAAGGGTTTATACTACAGCAGCAGAATGATTATGGGGTTGAGCTCTCTTTGGGCCTTGAAATGGGAGGGATTGGCGGTTTGTATGGTAGGCTCGATGCCCGATTGGGTAGGTATGTTGGCATTAGGTCGCTGTTTGTTTTCCTTGAGGGTGGATTTGATGCAGGGAACTATTACAATGCATGGTACTATTTAAATGTGAGCAATGACCAATTCATGTTTTACAGGTACGCACTGGGAGTTGCCAAAGGGTACTATTTTGCTCGAAACTTTGAGCTAAGGCCGTACGTGTCTGTTGGACTAGACAATGCAATGCATGAAGAGCTGGAAAAGGACTATGCCCTATCGGCTATTTATGCTAAACCCGGTTTTAACTTGGCACTAAATTTGAAACATAATTTCCAAATTGTAGCAGGAGCCGGTTATCATCTGTTCGTTACCAATGCCGAAAATTCATATGGAGAGTATGGTCCTTGGGATGAAATTTTCGAAGGACGCTCCGGAATTTCCATGCTGGTCGGGGTGAAATTTGATTTTTAGATGTACCTTACTTTAGTATTAACATAAAACCACAAAACCATGAAAATTTTAAAGAGTTTGACTCTCCTTTTTTCTGTGCTGTTCGTTTTTTCTTTTGGGGCAGAGGCTCAACAGAAAGTAAGCAGAAAAGATCGGAAAGCGCACTATAATAGCAGCTACAACTATGAGGTTCAAATTATGGGCGTTGGGCAGGATGGAACAAAAGTGATGAAAGTTTGGGGATACGGAAAACGGGTTGAAGATGCGATTATTGAAGCTAAAATGAATGCTGTTGCTTCTGTGATTTTTAGGGGCATTCCCGGTGGCCATGGTGCAGCGGCTACACCTCCAATCCTTACCGATTCAAATGCTGGGGATACCCATGCAGATTATTTCGAACAATTTTTCTCACCCGGCGGCAAATATCTTAACTTTATTACCATGACTACGGATGGCATGCCCAGCGGACAGGATAGATTGAAAATTAAATCGGGATACAAAGTGGCTATCTACGCTCAGGTAATGTACGATGCACTGCGAAAACAGCTTGAAACAGATGGCATTGCACGTCGGTTGGACTCCGGGTTCTAGGGCGTTACCATTTTGTTTAAACCTTAACAATTAACATCATGAAAAGAGTTTTATCTGTATTTTTAGTTTCACTCCTCAGCCTTGCACTATTTGGTCAAGCCAAAAAACCGACAATTATGATAGTGCCTGCCGATCAGTACTGTATTAGTAAGGGGTACAAAATGGAGTTTACCAGCATGGGCACCAAGCAAACTCTGCCCGATTATAAATCGGCTTTGCAGAATGATGCTGACATCCGCTTAGTGATTACTAAGATGGGCGAGATAATGGCCAACAGAGGTTTTCCTCTTAAGGATCTCGAGATGGAACTTAAAAACCTAGAGCGCGAAGCTGCCGAGTCGGCTATGCTTGCTTCTGGTTCCGGATCAGACATGGCCGAAAGTCCTATTGATATGCTGAAGCGTACTGCCAAAGCAGATATTATTATGGATCTTAGCTTTGAGATCAAAAGGATGGGGCCTGAAAAGTATATCACTTTTAACCTTAGAGGATTAGATGCATACACCTCAAAGCAGGTAGCAGGTGCAGCAGGTCAGGGCAAACCCGCATCCTCAGCCGGTGCAGATCTTCTACTTGAGGAGGCTGTGCTCAGCCATATGGACGGATTTAACGCCGGCCTGCAACGCCATTTTGATGATATGTTTGCCAACGGCCGTGAGATTAAGGTAATGGTTAGGCGATGGGCCAACTGGGACGATAATCTTGAGAGTACCTACGATTACGATGGTGAGGACAAGGAGCTGTTGGAGCATATCGAGGATTGGTTTTATGATAACACTGTACAGCACCGTTTTAACCTCTCCGATGCCTCCGAAAATCTGATGCGTTTAGAACAGGTCCGTATTCCTATGATGACAACCGATAATCGCGGTCGCGAACGCGCTGTGGATGCTCGCAGCTACCTTAGTGGATTGAGCAAGTACCTGCGTGATAATTTCCAAATTGATTCCAAGGTTTACCTCAGAGGATTGGGCGAAGCTTGGCTAATTGTGGGAGAAAAGTAAACCCATTAAACCCAAAAGCATTAACCATGAAAAGAATTACCCTAATTTTATTTACCGCTTTGATCCCCATGCTGGGCATGGCGCAAAGCAGCCTAGGGAAAACAGATGATTTAGGACGTATTGCCATTGCGGCCATCGTTCCCAATGAGGCGAATATTCCTAGCGGAGCACAGCAGACGCTCCAGAGTAAAATGACCCAAATAGCTACTCAAAACGGATTAGGCGCAACTGCCAATTCCCAGTTTGCTATTTTACCTATGGTATCCATTATTAACCAAGAAGTTACTCCCACAGCTCCACCCATGATTGCTCTTCATATGGAGATTACTTTTTTTATTGTGGATGCTCAGAGCCAGGCAATCTTTAGCCAAACCTCTATCATTATGAAAGGAGTTGGCAAAACCGAGGACGCTGCTTATGCGCAAGGACTCAAAAATTTAAATCCAAAGCACGGACAATTCCGAAATTTTATTGATAAGGGAAAAGAAAAGATTGTTGAGTACTACAATTCTCAGTGTGATGTAATCATTTCATCCGCAAAGGCGTTAGAAGGGCAAAAACGTTATGAGGAAGCCTTGGCTACCCTTTTTAGTGTTCCCGATGTGAGCCGCGAGTGTTTCGATAAGTGCATGGCTATTTCAGTTGATGTTTACCAAGCATATGCTAACCAGAAATGCAATGAGTACCTTTCTGCAGCCAAAGCGGCTTGGGCAGGGAAAGACTTGATGACCGTTGAAGAAAATTTGGGGAAGATAACCCCCGATATGAGCTGTCACCCTGAAGCCGAACAGCTGATTGCTCAAATTACAGCTTCGGTTGAGGCCGAAGGAGCCGTGGCATGGAATTTTAAAATGAAACGTTACGATGATGCTGTTGACCTCCTGAAGTTGAAAATTGAAGCAGGCCGGGATGTGGCTAAAGCATGGGTTACTAGAAGTTCATGGGGGCAGTTTGATTGGGGCTGGATATATGCAGGTGCCAAACAAAGATAAACCCTAATCCTTGCCGGAATAGTTTCGACTAATTACGCATAGATTTACTTTCGGCATAGGGTTTGTTACACAGTTTTAAGCAATAGTATAAGCAACGAACAGTTTTTATAACAAATTGCTGGCTGATTGTAGTGAGATTAACAACTAAATATTTTAAATTTACTTTATAATTTGTTTACTAACCTAAATTTCTTGACTATGAAAAAGTTAAACGTAACAAAAGTGCTTATTCTAGGAGTAGCGTTTGTAGGAGCTCTTACCCTATCAAGCTGTGGGGGTTCAAAAAAAGCATCCTTCGGTAAAAAAATAACAACTCCTTGTAGCGATGAGCAGTACCACTCCGATAAAAAATATTTCCGTGGTACAGGGAACGCTAAGAGTACTAATCTAAGTATGGCTAAGCGTAAGGCAAACACCGATGCTAACGCTATGCTAGCTGCAAGCATTAACCGCACCATTAAGTCCGTAACCGATCGCTATTCTCAGGATATTATGGTAGGCGATGCTAGCGAGTTTGCAGAAAAGTTTGAGGAAATGACCCGTTCAGTGGTTAATCAAACGCTCAATAATGTGTCTACCGTTTGTAGCGAAACCTATGAAACTGAAGATAAAGGCTACCATGTGTTTATGGCAGTTGAGGTGGCTAAGGATGAACTGCTAAATGATATCTCTCAGAAGATTAGTAAGGATGACAGGCTTCGCCTTGACTACGACAAGATGAAGTTTGAGAACATCTTTAACGAAGAGATGGAAAAACTCGCAAACGAACGCCCTTAAGGGACACGATCAAACGAAATCAGCAGCCCAAAGGGTTGCTGATTTCGTTTGTAGCTATACCTATCGGGAAAGAGTTTAAAGGTTCGGTATAGCTTTAGCGATAAAAAATTTGAATTATCAAACTATACGATAATGAGACGAATTCTATTTGTATCACTACTTCTTATCTCCTATAGCGCTAGCTTTGCTCAGGTTAAGGTTGTGGATAGTAGCGCAAAACGCCCTCCAAAATGGGTTAATGGACTGGAGAAGGAGTTTATCATTGTAGTGGGTACAGCCAGCAATATTCAGGATGCGCAGCAAAGCGCGCTAAATATGGTTAAGGAGCAAATTGTCAATGCCGTGGCCGAGAGCGTAAAAACCTCATCAGAGATGAGAATGGAGGAGAGTACCATTAACAATATCTCAACCTATCTTGAAAACTTTGCAAGCACAACGACCACAACATCAGGTCCTGTTCCATTTTTGCAGGGAATTTCCCTTTCTAAGGTCGATGAGTTCTATTGGGAGAAACTAGAAAGGAAAGCAGACAGATCGATAACCTATAACTACCATATTAAGTACCCCTTCTCCAAAATTGAGATGTGGAAATTGGTTGAAGAGTTTAAGAAACGGGATACGGAGATGGGAAATCAGCTGGAAGAGCTGCTAAGCGCAGTGGACCAGGTGAAGAGTACTGAAGAGATTGCGAGAAATATTGATGAGCTTAAGGTGCTATCCGAATACTTTATGGACTGTAGAAAGGATAAGGCTCTTATGGGGATTACCCGCTATAACGCCCTATACGATATGATTGAGCTGGTGGAGCTGTCCGGCGATTTGGGCACATTAAAGTATGCATTGCGTATTGGCGAACGGTATGTTACCACATCCCGCAAACCTCAAACTAAATCAGACTGTGCCCGAATTACCGGGTCAAAGGTGAGTAACGGGGAAACAACGATTAGCTATGATTACGAGAACTGCTATGATGACCCGGAGAATCATATCCTAGTTTCCTATCGGTTTGGGAATACGAACCTGCGTAAGCCGTTCTATTTTGATATTACCGGAGATAAGGCGTCCATTTTTGTCAATGAACCTTTCCACTTTAAGGCATTGGGAGCCAATGAGCAAGCCGTTGAGCATGCGATGCTCGATATGGTGCTTGTGTCAAAATATGAGGCACCCTTTACGATTGAGAAGATTGTGCTTGAGTTTCCCACACATAATCCCATCATAATTGAAAACATCGGAAAATCTTTTCAGGGCAAAGGGAATCATGCTTTAAAATTGACTATTAGTGAGCCAATGGAGAGGGAGAAAACCTCAACCCAAGGCAAAAGGGTTGCTATGCTTTCGGGATATATCCATTTCCGTTCTGATAAAACCGGAGAGGTTAAAACCTACCGAATTTATAATCACACCTACACTACCAACTGGTAAACGGTCAAACCAATAAAAAAGGGTGCTTCAAGCTTGAAGCACCCTTTTTGTTGTTCTTTATCGCTCTTAGTTACATTTTAGTACCTCTTTCATCTGATACTCAGCTGCCGGACCATATGATCCATTTAGCGCTTTACTGAAAGATTCACAAGCTTCGGCGTTTCTTTTCAGGTTTTGGTATGCAGTTCCCATTTGGTAGTAAATGCCCGCTTTATCAAGCTGCCCGTTGGCATGCTCCAGAGCAAGCGCACTGAACTCAATTACTTTTTCCCATTGCTTCAGCTCCGCATTGTTAACTGCTAAGAGGAAATATACAGTTCCATCCTCTGCATCAAACTCAAGGCTTTTGTTGAAAAAGTCAATAGCCTCCGCATATCTATTCTCTTTTTGGGCCACATCACCACTCTTTAGTAGGTATCCTTTGGCCTTCTTCTGGGCATTCTCTACCTTACTTTTGTCGTTCATGCTGTTAGCCACATCAAGCGTTTTTTTAAGGTAATCCATCATGGCATCGAAGTCCTCCATCTTCTCATAGGAGAGTGCAATGCCCCAATAGGGATCTGTGTAGTCAGTTTTAATGTCAATCGCTTTTTTGTAATGGTCAATAGCCTCAGCAAAAAGTTCTTGCCTAAATTCTGCATTCCCCATTTGATTGTACAGCTGAGGGATTATCTTGTCCACTCTAGCAAGGGTTGCATCATCATTGAAATCAATAGATGTTTTGCGAGCCTTCTCTAGCTGATCAAGCGTCTCGGGCAGCTTTTTGTCTCTATATAAATTCATGGCCAATTGTTGATGAGCCTTAGGAATAAGACTTTGGGCCAATAGTTGTGTTTCTTGACCGTCATAATCCAGCTCTAAGCTGATCTCAAGTGCTTCATACAATTTTACAAGAGCACCGGAGGGATCATCTTTAAGCATAGAAGCACCTGCATTGTATGCCTCAACAGCTTCTTTAAGCGTTTGAGCCGATAGAAAGGCAGGGAATGCAAAAGTTAGGGCTATGACTAATGATAGAATTCTTACTGTGGATGTTTTCATGTTGATATTGATTATTAATAATTTCAATTTTTTTGTGCCTAAAAATACGAAGTAAAATCTTTAGCCGACAAGTTTACAAATAATTTAAAATCAGTACAAATAGTTTTAGCCTGTAAATAGCTAGAATCATCTTTTCTGTTGAAAAAACGACTTTAGCAGTTGCTCTGCTTCATGGCTGAGAATCTGTGAGATCACTTTCGTTTTTGGGTGCATTAGCTTATCCGACAGGGTTGAGAATCCCCTTTTTGGATCATTAGCTCCATATACAAGCGTTCCCAGCTGACTCCAAAAAATTGCACCAGCACACATGGAGCAGGGTTCAAGTGTTACATAAAGCGTACAATCCATAAGGTACTTTCCTCCTAAAAAGGATGCAGCTGCAGTAATCGCCAACATCTCTGCATGGGCTGTGGGGTCATTCAGGCTCTCAGTTAAATTATGTGCACGAGCTATAATTTTTCCGGTGCAAACCACTACAGCACCAATGGGGACTTCCCCTTTTTCAAGTCCGTATTTGGCCTCCTTTAGGGCCTCTATCATGTATTGGTTATGGTTTTCCATAGTCGTTTTTTCTCTTTGCAAATAGGATGCCATGAATTGCGAAGGAAATTATTTCTTTTTACCTTCGCAAACTATAAAAATTGTAAAAATGTACAGAACACATAATTGCGGAGAGCTTCGCATCGAAAATTTGGGACAAACGGTAACCCTTAGTGGTTGGGTAATGCGTATTCGAAATCTTGGGGGTATGACCTTTATCGATTTACGGGATCGGTACGGAATTACTCAGCTTGTGGTTGACGAACACGTAGGGAAAGAGGCTAGGCAAACCATCGATTCGTTGGGGCGAGAATATGTGATTCGTTGTGAGGGAGTGGTTATTGAACGGTCCAGTAAGAATCCTCGGATTTCCACTGGCGATATTGAGATTCAGGTTAAGCATATCGATATTCTTAATCCCTCAGAAGTACCTCCATTTACCATTGAGGACGACACCGATGGGGGGGATGAGCTGAGGATGAGGTATAGATATTTGGACATTAGGAGAGAGCCTGTTAAAAACGCATTGCTGCTAAGGCATCAGGTTGCCCAGGCTGTTCGTAAATACTTAGATGCTCACCAATTTATTGAGGTTGAAACGCCATTCCTTATAAAGTCTACCCCTGAGGGTGCTCGTGACTTTGTGGTGCCTTCTAGAATGCACACCGGAGAGTTTTATGCGCTACCCCAATCGCCGCAAACCTTTAAGCAGCTACTAATGGTTGCGGGCCTTGATAAGTATTTTCAGATAGTTAGATGTTTTCGTGATGAGGATTTGCGCGCCGATAGGCAACCGGAGTTTACGCAAATTGATTGCGAAATGTCTTTTGTCAACCAGGAGGATATTCTCAGAACCTTTGAGGGCATGATTTTTCATGTGTTCAAGGAGGTAGGTAACGTTGATTTTAACCTACCTTTTCAGAGAATAACCTACACCGATGCCATGGCCTTATACGGGTCGGACAAACCGGATGTACGCTTTGATATGAAGATTCGTGATTTAACTGTAAAGGTTAAAGGAAAAGGGTTTAAAGTATTTGACGATGCGCCTTATGTAGGAGGAATTGCTGTGCAAGAGTGTGCTGGTTATTCGCGAAAACAGCTGGATGAGCTAATCCAGTTTGTTCAAAAGCCACAGATTGGGGGGAAAGGTTTAGTGTGGGTTAAAATAGAGGACGAGCAGACCATTAAATCAAGTGTGGATAAATTTTATACTCCGGAAGAGCTAAGAGGTTGGGCCAACCATATGCATGCCCAGGTGGGAGACCTGCTGCTAATTATGAGCGGAACAAAAGAGGCAACCCTTAGTGCCCTAGGAACCCTCCGTCTCGAAATGGGTGATAGGCTTGGGTTAAGAGATAAAAGTGTGTTTGCTCCCCTATGGGTAATCGATTTTCCCTTGTTGGAATGGGATGAGGAGACCCAACGATTTTATGCAAAGCACCACCCATTTACCGCTCCGGTGGTTAGCGATATCCAACTTTTTGACTCAGACCCTGCAGCCATTAGGGCAAATGCCTACGATTTGGTTATAAATGGGGTTGAGATTGGTGGTGGTTCCATTCGGATTTCCAATAGAGAGCTACAGCATACCATGTTTGATGCCCTTGGCTTTACTAAGGAAGAGGTAGAAAAACAGTTTGGATTCCTGCTTAACGCTTTTAAATTTGGTGCGCCACCACACGGCGGAATCGCTTTTGGGTTTGATAGGTTGTGTGCAGTGATTGGTGGTTCCGATTCTATTCGGGATTATATCGCATTCCCCAAAAACAATGCGGGAAGAGACGTGATGATTAATAGCCCCTCAACCCTGAGCCAGGAACAGCTAAATGAGCTGGGAATCGTAGTTAAACATAAAGCGTAGTCAAATACGTTATGGCTATAAAAATAAAAACGGGGTTGAAAATTTCAACCCCGTTTTTATTATCTTGTTTTAGAATCAAAAATTAGAGATTCTAATTTGTCTGCCTGATAGGCACTCCGTTTTATTCGTTCTCTTGGGCAGTTCCTAATTTTGAGGAAGGTTTCTCTTTTTTAGCAGACTCAAGCCCTGAAGTTTGAGAATCTTTCTGATCCTTAGCGGATTCAATTTTCGATTCTAATTTACCTTGCTCAGGAGCAGCTTCTTCTTCAACAACTGCCTCATCGGCAACAACTTCGTCGGCAACATCCAAAACCTCTTCAACTTCGGTTTCTACCTCTTTAGCTTTTTTCTCTGCAGATGGTCCGCAAGCAACGAATGCAAACATTGCTGTCAGAATAAACAGAAATGATAATTTTTTCATAATAAAATGGTTTTTTTATGGTTGAACACACAAAAGTACTAATAATTATTGAAATTTAACACTTTAAGGAATAGTTTTTTTCTCAGGTATAGCCCTTTCATGGGCCAATCTTTATTTTATTAAAGGGTTTGTTGTTGTTTCGTTTTATTAATGTAGATTTGTATGAATCAATCCATTATTACTCAATTATAATTTTAAGCACCAATGAGGAAGATAACACTTACAAAAGCAGAAGCTCAGCATTTGAGGGAAATATATATGGAGGAGTTAAAAAAGGCTATTGAACGGGTTGAGCATCTCTCTTCAATTTTAAAGAAAATTGAGCCAGACCTCTCTACTCCCAATCTTGCAGTCAATATTGCAGATGAAAGTGCAAAAGCCTTTTTGGTTACAGAGCCTAAAGCTAACAAGGCGGCCAAGCCGGTATCGAAAGCTATGGCTAAAGTTCGTACCTCTAAGCGAAAAACCCGTAAACCCGGGGTAAAAAAAGGAAAGGTTAAATGGAATGATTTTGTGTATAATACTGTAAAAAAGATAGGGAAACCAGTTAAATCAGCCGATATTGCCAATGAAGTGGTAAAAGAGTTAAAAACTCCAGAGAGCGATGTGAGTCGTGTGGGCCAAACAGTTTCTGTGGCATTGTCAAAATTAGTAACTGCCGAAAAAAGGCTTGTGGCCAAAAAGGTTGAAGGGGTTAGGCAAAAAGAGTATGGATTGCCGGAATGGTACGATAGCGAAGGCAATCTGCTGATATAAGAGAACGGATTTTTTTGTGAGATTTTTAGCCCCCACTAGAGTGGGGGTTTTTTATGATTGAGGATTTCTGTGGATGAAAAGCATCTACAATCTGCCTTCGCTTACTATTTCACCAATTAGTGTGGCAGAAGTGGAACTCTTAATTTTTACAAAGATGTAATCGCCCACCCTCGCATTCTGTTTTGGAAAAACAACTACTTTATTCTGAGAAGTTCGACCATACAGATGGTCTTCCGATTTTTTGGATACACCCTCAACCAGTACCTCAAAGCTTTTTCCAATATCTGATTGCTTGCTCTTTTCGGAAAGGCTGTTTTGCAGATCAATTATTTCGGTTAGTCTTCTAGATTTTGTATCCTCATCAACATCGTCTTGCATCTTACGGGCAGCTTTGGTATTTGGGCGTTCCGAGTACTTAAACATGTACGCAAAATCATACCCCACTTCTTGCATGAGGGATAGGGTTAAGTCATGATCAATTTCTGTTTCAGTAGAAAAACCGCTTATAATATCCGTAGAAATGGAAGCATAGGGAAGGATTCTTCTAATTGCACTCACCCTATTGAGGTAATACTCTCGCGAGTATCCTCTATTCATCAGCTCAAGAATTCGGCTAGAACCCGACTGAACCGGTAGATGGATGTGATTGCAAATGTTTTCGTACATGGCCATAGTGTACAACACCTCATCGGAGAGATCTTTGGGGTGAGAGGTAGAAAATCGAACGCGTAGTTTAGGGTCAATCTTAGCCACTAGTTCCAGCAGATCTGAAAAATCGGTTCGCTCACCATGTTCGTTTATCCAGTTGTAGCTATCCACATTTTGGCCCAGCAGAGTAACCTCTCTATAGCCCTCGTTAATGAGCTCATGCACCTCTCGCACAATGGTCTCAGGATCTCTGCTCCTCTCGGCCCCTCTAACGTATGGAACTACGCAATACGTACACATATTATTGCATCCGCGCATGATAGACACAAAAGCAGAGACACCATTCTTATCCAGCCGAACAGGGCTAATATCCGCATAGGTTTCTTCTCTAGATAGCAGCACATTGATACCCTTTTGCCCATCGCTTGCAGCTCGCAGTAGAATGGGTAACTCTCGATATGCATCGGGGCCAACCACAATGTCGACCAATTTCTCTTTCTCAATTAGCTGATCTTTTACCCTTTTGGCCATACATCCCAACACGCCTATAAGGATGGAGGGTTTCCTTTTCTTTTGCTGTGCAAAAACCCGAAGTCTTCCCCAAATCCGGGTTTCAGCATTTTCACGAATGGAGCAGGTATTTACTAGAATCACATCGGCATCTTCAATAGTGTCAGTAATTCCGTATCCATTTGCTTGGAGTATGGATGCTACTACCTCGCTATCGTTAACGTTCATCTGGCATCCATAGGTTTCTATATAAACATAACCCTCAGAGGGTAGAGCAGGGGTTGGTGTGTTTGTATAGGTGCTGTTTGGCATTGCGTTCTTTTTTTACAAAGGTAAAGGTTTTTTGTTTTTTTTAGAGTACTTTTTCTGCTTGTCCTTGAGCCTCTTTTTGTGGAAGAGCTACTCCTGTGATTACAGGTTATTGTAATAAACATTTTTCTGACTATTTTTACAGGATATTTTTAGTACGAATATTTAATCTATACATCATGGCAGGGCATAGCAAATGGTCAACCATTAAGCGAAAGAAAGGGGCGATAGATGCTAAACGATCCAAAGAGTTTAGCCGAATTGTAAAAGAGATTACCGTTGCAGTTAAAGAGGGAGGATCCAATCCCGACTCAAACTCGAGGTTACGTGTGGCAATTAACAATGCAAAAGGCGTTAATATGCCTAAAGACAATGTGCAAAGGGCCATTAATAAAGCAGAGAAAGAGGATTCTAACCTGCAGGAGATCACTTTTGAAGGGTATGGACCTGAAGGGATTCCCATTTTCGTTGAGTGTTTGACTGACAATAATAATCGAACTGTTGGCTCAGTAAGGGCAACATTTACTAAACGAGGAGGAAGCTTGGGAACAAATGGATCCCTTAGCTTTATGTTCGATCGCAAAGGCGTTTTTACAATTCTGAGAGAAAAGGTGAAAATGGATCCTGAGGAATTGGAATTGGAGCTAATTGATGCCGGGCTAGATGAGATTGAAGTGGAAGAGGAAACCCTTGTGCTTTACTGTCCAATGACCGAGTTTGGAGCACTGCAAAGAAAACTTGATGATATGCATATTGAGGTTGAAAATGCCGAGCTGCAAAGAATCCCCAATGATTATAAAGTGCTTGATCCCGAATCGGCCATGAAGGTCCTCAAGTTCATTGAAGATTTGGAGGATAACGACGACGTGCAAAACGTGTATCACAACTTAGAGATGACCGATGAACTCCAAAAAGTTTTAGAGGAGAATAGCTAGGTTCATCACCCTGTTTAAGCTTTCACTAATTGTTCACTAATTTGATCCCAATGCTCAAAACCAATCGGTTCCTTCTTATTGCACTCTTGGGAATACTTATGGGCATGTTCTCGAGCTGCAGCGTTTACAATGATATTTCTGTTGATAAGGTTGATGGGGTTAAGCTCCGAGGGATTCAGAAAAATGTGGTACTCTTTAATGTTGATTTAGTGGTTGACAATCCCAACACCAAAAAAATAAAGGTTACCAACATAGAGTTTAAGGCTTGGTTAAACGACAGAGAACTCGGTGATTTTAGTATCACCGAGCCCATCCGTCTTATACCCTGCTCTAGGAAGACCTATTCGGTACAGGTTGAGATCAAACTGGTGAATGTTGCAGATGTTTTTAAGCTGGCAAATCCATCGGGACTAGAGACGCTAGCTGATCGGATTGAGGTGGAAGGAGTAATCAAAGGGAGAGCCTGTCCCATTCGAAAAACCATTAAGGTAAAAAAGCAACCTCTACGGGATGTGCTGAACATGTTATAGCGGTTGATCACTTTTTATATCGTTCGCTGATAAACTTTTTATACCTTTGCACCCTAAATGCATACCAATGCGCTCAGTCTTTTTTAAGTCTTTACGGTACCTTCTATTTGTGGTAGTTACGGTTATGGTTATGCCATATGTTTCGGCACAATCAGGATCCGGTTTGGTTAAGGAGTTGGGAAGTTTTCACCCCGAAAGAGGAAATGTAACGATTAATCAAGATGAAGAGGTGGCCAATCTGTTGAATACTTACTTTATGCAGAACGCCTCTAGGCCTGGAATGCAAGGTTATCGAATCCGTATCTTTTTTGATCTAAGCCAATTCTCTCGTGCCGAATCGCTCGATGTTATGAACGATTTTATGGATCAATACCCGGGCATTGCGGTTTACCGTACATTTCAGAGCCCATATTATAAGGTCTCCGTGGGAGATTTCAGGACTCGGGATGAAGCCTTTAAGCTGTTCCAGCGGTTGTCTCGGGCATATCCAAAAGCCTTTATAGTTAGCGAGTGGATTAATTTCCCTGTACTTGATTGATTAATCGAAACTTAATGGAATGAAATCGGCTTGTTGTTTTTTAATCATAGGATGAAGGAGGACAATAGGCAGACCTTGCTTTGGATAGATACGTAGGCATTGCATTGACTACAAACAGGAATTAGCATTTTTAATATTCAGATATTCTCCATACGTTTATATACCATGTCAGAATCCATAAATCACGAATGCGGGATAGCCCTTATCCGATTACTCAAACCGTTAGAGTACTATCATCTTAAGTATGGCAATTGGGCCTATGGCCTAAACAAGCTGTACCTACTCATGGAAAAGCAGCGAAACAGAGGGCAGGATGGCACCGGAGTAGTGGGCATGAAATTTAATCTTAAACCCGGATATAGATATATTGATAGGGTTCGGAGCAATTCCCATTCTTCCATTAAGGATGCCTTTGATGAAATCTTTAAGGACATTAACCGATGGGCTGATAAGCCCAATCTGCTCAATGATCCGCTATGGGCAAAAGAGAATATTCCTTTCGCGTCGGACCTTTACCTTGGCCATTTGAGGTACAGAACCTTTGGGGGGAATTCCATTGAGCATGTACACCCGGTTTTGCGCGAAAACAATTGGAAATCTAGAACCCTGGCCTTGGCCGGAAATTTTAATTTGACCAATGTGGATGAGCTTTTTCAAAAGCTCATCGAACTGGGACAACACCCCAAAGACTATTCCGATACCGTTACTGTGCTTGAGAAGCTTGGCCATTTTCTGGATGAGGAGAATCAGAAGTTGTTCAGGCAGTATAAAAATGAGGGATATAGCAATAAGGAGATTAGCGACCTGATTGCCGATAATATATCCGTTAAAAAAATACTTCAAGATTGTTCAAAAGATTTTGACGGGGGGTATGCGCTAGCCGGTCTGGTTGGTCATGGCGACGCATTTGTGTGCCGCGACCCTTGGGGCATTCGCCCCGCATTTTACTATGTAGATGATGAAATTGTGGTGGCTGCTTCGGAGCGTCCGGTTATCCAAACTGTAATGAATGTATCTGCCGATGATGTGCATGAGGTAAAACCCGGATTTGCGCTTATTGTTAAGCGTTCGGGACAAGTATCAATGGATGAGGTTCGGATTCCCCAGCAGCGTCATTCCTGCTCCTTCGAGCGGATTTATTTCTCTAGAGGAACTGACAAGGATATTTACCGCGAACGGTTGAAGTTGGGAGAGCAGCTTACCCCAGCCATACTGGAGAGCGTTGACTATGATTTAGATAATTCCGTATTTTCGTTTATCCCCAATACTGCGGAGACCGCTTTTTATGGGATGATAAAAGGAGTGGAACACCATATGATTGTTGAAAAATCGCGGTTGATTAAAGAAAGGGGAAGGCAGATTACCGAAGAGGAGTTGGAGACCATAATCTCTGCAAGGCCTAGGGTAGAAAAAATTGCGGTTAAGGACGTGAAGCTTCGTACGTTCATCAGCCAAGACTCTGCACGTGATGATCTGGTTGGGCACGTGTACGACATAACCTACGGAACCATCCGTGAAGGCGTTGACAATTTGGTAATTATTGATGACTCTATAGTCAGAGGAACAACGCTTAGGGAGAGCATCTTGCGCATTCTCGATCGGTTAAATCCCAAAATGGTTGTAGTAGTATCCTCCTCGCCTCAAATCCGTTATCCCGACTGTTATGGGACGGATATGTCGAAGATTGAAGATTTTATTGCTTTCAAAGCTGCCATAGCGCTACTCAAAGAAACCGGACAAGAGGCGGTTATCAACAGCGTGTACAAGCACTGTAAAGAGCAAGAAAATCTTCCCAAAGAGGATATAGTCAACTATGTGAAAGATATTTATCGCCCGTTTACTGCCGAACAGATTTCCGATAAAGCAGCCCAGCTCCTTACGCCTAGCGGAATGAAAGCAAAGGTAAAAATTGTTTATCAAACCATAGAAGGTTTGCACCAAGCGTGTCCCAACGATAGTGGTGACTGGTATTTTACTGGAAATTACCCAACTCCCGGAGGGAATAAGGTGGTGAATAGCGCATTTATCCAATTTGTAGAGGGTAAGCGTCATTAGCAAATTGCGCACCTTTTTGGCATTGAGTTTGTAATTCGAGAGTATCAATCATTTAAACAATCAGATTATGAAAACCCTTGTAGCCAGTCTATTGATGAGTGTCCTATTAATGCCCATGGGCATTCAGGCACAGAATAAGAAAAGTTTGAAAACAGCCGAGTACAGCTATAAAATGGCTGTGCAGAATTACAAAAAAGAGCATTATACCGAGGCCGCGCAGCAGTTTAACATTGTGGCGGATATTATCCCTTTCTCTTCCAGCTCAAAGAGCTACGTAGAAATGAGGTTGGAGTCGCTTATTAAACTTGTTGATATCCACTTTTATAGGAGCCCCAATTTTACACTGTCCTGTAATTATCTACAGGAGTACTCTCGTACCGTAGATCATGCTCAGCGTAACGGAGTGCTGTCCAAATCCCTTTTATACAAATACCTCAAACAGCTGAAGGAGTTTGAAGCAAAGGAGGCTAAGCAGTGCGATAGCTATCAGCGAATCGATGTTGATATGGATAGTTTCAGAGATAATGTGTTTGACAAAGTATTTGATGAGGAATAAAAAAAACCGGTTGAGAAACCGGTTTTTTTGTGAGGTTTATCTTCGTGAACGTATTCTTTGAAGAAACGGCATTACGTGTCGTACTATCTTATTCTGGTATATCTCCGAGATTGTAATCATAATTCCGGTCTCCTCCACATTCCCAAAATAGGGATTAATAACGGTGCCAAACACTTTCATGGATGGGCTAAGATTCATGTATGAGTTAATAAGCGGAGGAATTCTTTCACCCAAATCCCGAATCTCTTTAGAGAGAATTTTATAATCCTCTTTATAATCGCCTCCGGTAAAAATTTTCTCCATAACCTCCCGATCAATATCAATCTTCATGGGATCAATAGGAGTAACAAGCGAATCCTTATCCATAAAGTATTTCTGCATAAAGTAGATAAGTATATTGCGCGCTTTTTTGTTGTACTGGCTATACATGGTCACCTTGCCAAAAAAGTACTTAATCCCGGGGTTAAGCACTACCAATGCGCCTAATCCGTCCCACAGATTATCCAAAGCGTACATTCCTTTTGCGCGTCGTTGCGAGGATTGATATTTGGGCTGAACAAAGGAACGGCCAAGCTCAATCATATGGGGGATGTATTCCTCCTTAAACTTGTCGGAGAAGTTAAACAGTGACGTGGTGGATAGATGTAGCTCACCACCTTTGGCCACATTGTGGTATCGGTATCCGCCAAGAATCTCTCTTTCGTTAGGATCCCAAACGATAAGCTGTTTGTACGGATTGTCGGAGATATCGTACTTGTCAATGTCAACACTCTTGCCGGTACCTCCGCCTGCACTCCTAAAGCTTAGCTCGCGTAAACGGCCAATCTCTTGCATTATATTAGGCGAGTCATTGGCTGTAATAATGTATAGAAGATTATCGCCGTTATTGGTTTCTCTTACGAATTTGTCTTCTGTAAGCTCTTTTTCAACTAAACTTTTATCGATGGGTTCAATAATCTGTTCCATAGCATTTGATGTTTTTGCAAAAATACTATATTAATAGAGTTTGTCCTTAATACTTAGTCTTTGTTTAGCCGGTATACCTCTTTTTTTACCCATGCAGCCCATTGGGTGGGTGTTTTAGAGGAGTCAAAAGTAGTTGCGGGTATGGGCTCTCCAATAATCACATGAGGTCTTTGTCCTCGTTGCTTAAACATCTCATCCACCAAGTATAACATTTCAATGTTTGCCTTAATGCCAAAGAATGTTCTGAAGCGTGAGAGGTTATAAAAGAAGTTGGAGTTTTTACCTCTAAAAAAAACAGGGACAACAGATCGGTCGTGCTGCTTAGCCTTAACAATGAAGCTCTTTTTCCATTCTAAATCCTCAATTACCCCATGCTGTTTTCGCGAGCAAAGTCCGGCAGGAAAACTGAAAACCTGCAAGTTGGAAGCATAAGTTTCTTCCATGATGATAGCATTGGCTTTCAGCTGGCTCCCATGCTTATTTACCGGAATAAAACAATCCTGGAGCTGTGTAATATTCATCAGCAAATCGTTGGAGGGTACTTTTACCGAATGGAATTTTTTGCTAAAGGCATGGATAAGAATCATGCCATCGAGGCCACCCAACGGGTGGTTTGAGGCAAAGATGTACCGTTGATCGGTATCAAGCTTATCAAGCCCTTCAATGGTGTACTTAATGTCTAGATAGTTAAAGGCAGAATCAATAAACTCAATGTTTCGTAAATGGCCATACTGGTTTAATACGTGGTTTAGCTCATCTTCGTGGATAATCTTTTTGAGGTACCTCTTGATAAAACTAGGGAGTAAACGGGATAGCTTAGGGCTTTTGCTTTTTATAATTCTGTCTAAATCAATATGCTTTTCCGGAGTTTCCATGTTTCTTCATTTATGGATGAAAGGGAGTAATACCACAAAGGTAGGATTCTATTTTAGAAAGCTAAAATCTTTTCTTTTCTATTCAAAGGTTTTATTCCTCTTAACCTTTTTTATTAGAATGACTTTTGCGCACCATTATATTCGTTTTACCTTTGCACTTCTTATAGGGACCTCAATGCCAAACCATTCTCCAAGTTCGAACCTTTTTCATAGCTACTCAGAGCACCCAACGGTCAACCTGATAAAGAGGAGTTTGGAGACCGATAGCCAACACCGGATTCTACTAAAAGGGTTGGCAGGATCGTCGGTAGCAATTGTTTCAGGCGCAATTAGCAAGTGGTTGCAACGAGTAACCATGGTGGTGCTTAACGATAGGGAGGAGGCAGCTTATTTTTTTTCTGACCTCTCTACCTTTATTCCCGGTCAGCACATTCATTTTTTCCCTTCCTCCTATAAAAGATCTGTGCAGTATGGACAAATTCTTCCTGATGCGCTGATACAGCGTACCGATACACAAAGGGAGCTATTGAATATTTCCGAGAGGGGCGACGGATGGGGTGTTGTGGTAACTTATCCTGAGGCCTTGGCTGAGAAGGTGGTTACCTCTGATCGGTTTAAAGAGAAAGCTGTAAATATTGCTGTAGGGCAAGAGCTGTCACAGGAGTTTTTGGTAGAATTTCTGGAGGAGATGGGTTTTGAAAGGTCAGACTTTGTGTATGAGCCCGGCCAATTCTCTGTTCGAGGCAGCATAATCGACGCTTTTTCTTACTCCTCGGCACTACCCCTGCGTATCGATTTTTTTGGAAACGAAATTGAATCCATTCGCTCTTTTGAGGTGGACAGCCAGCGATCGTTCAAGATGTTCGATTCCGTATCCATTGTTCCTAACCTGCAAGAAAAGAATAACGGAGAGGGTGAAAAATTGCTTCTAACAGAGCTATTGCCCTCCAATGCCATGGTATGGATACACGATTGGGATCTCATCCAAGTGGGCATGAACAGCACCTTGGTAGCCGGAGGGGATGAGCATGATTTTGCCACAGGCAACCAGCTAGCCGATACGCTTAGCAGTTTTTCCATACTAGAGTTTGGGCTAAAGCCCCAAATGGATCCCCAGGAAACGTTCGTTTTTCAGATGTTGCCTCAACCCGCATTCCATAAAAATTTTGAGCTTTTAGCTCAACGAATTAAGGAGTTTGCTGAGGATGGGTATACAACATCCATCGTTTCGGAGAATCCCTCGCAGCACGAACGGATTGCCAACATTCTTCAGAGCATAAATCCTAGCGTACGTTTCGAACCCATTAACCAGTTGCTATCTCAGGGATTTATTGATCATGAGCTGAAAGCGTGTATTTATACCGATCATCAAATTTTTGGAAGGTATCAGAAGTATAGGTTAAAGAATGAGCTAAGCAAAAGCGATAGCTTATCGCTAAAAGAGCTGCTGAGCCTAAAGCCCGGCGATTATGTGGTGCATGTGGATCATGGGATTGGCGTTTTTGGGGGAATGGTTAAAACTGAGGTCAATGGCAATGTACAGGAAGCCGTAAGGTTGACCTACAGGGATGGCGATACGCTTCTGGTAAGCGTTCATTCACTACATCGAATATCAAAGTATCGGGGTGGTGAATCGGAGCAACCAAAGATTTACAAGCTGGGGTCGGGAGCTTGGCAAAAGCTAAAGCAGAATACCAAGCGAAAGGTTAAGGACATTGCTAAAGATCTTATTGCCTTATACGCCAAGCGGAAGGCTGAAAAAGGAACCGCTTTTAGCCCAGACACATACCTGCAGGAGGAGCTGGAGGCTTCCTTTATATACGAGGATACTCCCGATCAGCAAAAGGCAACCCTATCGGTTAAAGAGGATATGCAGAGTACTATTCCAATGGATAGGCTGGTGTGTGGCGACGTAGGATTCGGGAAAACAGAGGTAGCCATTAGAGCCGCCTTTAAGGCGGTAACAGATAATAAACAGGTTGCCGTTCTGGTTCCTACTACCATTCTGGCTCTTCAGCACTACCACACCTTTAAGCAAAGGCTGGCCAATTTCCCCTGTTCGGTTGATTTTATTAGCCGCATGAAAGGAGCAAAAGACCAAAAGGAGGTGTTGCAGCGGCTTGCCGAAGGGAAGGTCGATATTTTAATTGGAACTCACTCACTGCTTGGATCAAACGTAAAGTTTAAAGACCTTGGGTTGATGATTGTGGATGAGGAGCAAAAATTTGGGGTAGCGGCAAAGGAGAAGTTAAAAAAGTTAAGGGTGAATGTGGATACCCTAACCCTTACAGCCACTCCCATACCTCGAACCCTACAATTCTCCTTGATGGGAGCGCGCGACCTCTCCATTATTAATACTCCACCGCCCAACCGTCATCCCATTACCACCGAGCTGCACTCATTTAATTCCGATATCATTAAAGAGGCCATCGACTACGAGGTGATGCGAGGCGGGCAGGTGTTTTTTGTCCATAATCGGGTGCAAAATATTGAGGAGATCCAACAGATGATTTCCAAGCTGTCTCCCAACGTAACCTCCATCGTTGCTCATGGTCAAATGGAGTCAGCCAAGCTGGAAAAAACCATGCTCGATTTTATCTCCGGAGATTATGATGTGCTGGTATCCACCACTATCATCGAGTCTGGACTTGATATTCCCAATGCCAACACCATTATCATTAACAATGCCCATATGTTTGGGTTGAGCGACCTGCATCAGCTAAGGGGCCGAGTGGGACGATCTAATAAAAAGGCCTTTTGTTACCTTTTATCTCCACCCATAGAAAATCTAACCCCCGAAGCTCGACGACGGTTGAAGGCCATCGAGGAGTACTCGGAGTTGGGCAGCGGATTTAGTATAGCTATGCAAGATTTGGATATTCGTGGTGCAGGCAATATGCTGGGTGCAGAGCAGAGCGGGTTTATTGCCGACATAGGATTTGAAACCTATCACAAAATACTGGATGAGGCCATTCAGGAACTTCGGGAGGAGGAATTTGCAGGGGTACTTCCGGGTCAGGAACCCGATAAACCTGTTACTTGGGAACCGGGAACCTTGGATTGCCATATTGAAACGGACCTAGAAATGCTGATTCCCGATGGGTATGTGAGTAACATTCCTGAGCGTATGAGGTTATACCGCGAATTGGATAGTATAACCTTACCCCAAGAGTTGGATAATTTTGAAGCGAGCCTTAAGGACAGGTTTGGCCCTTTACCCTCGCAAGCACAGGAATTGCTTAGCGTGGTGGAGTTAAGATGGTTAGCCCAATCGATAGGTCTTGAAAAAATTGTACTTAAAAATGGAGAACTCTTTGGATACTTTATCTCAAACCAGCTTTCGACTTTCTATAGGTCTGATGTTTTTGCCAATATTATTGGGTATATTCAAAAAAATCCTAAAGCATTCAGACTAAAAGAGCAGCGTGACAAGTTAATGCTTATAAGCAAAGAGATCCATTGCATGGAAGAAGCCTTGGCAATAGTAAAGAAATTACATCAATCTGTTCGATTATAACGTATATTGGTGGTAAATAGGAATTTAATGGCAAGTAAAGGACAAAATTGTAACATGGTGATTGATGTGGGGAATACTCTGTCGAAGGTTGCCCTATTTTGCAATGATCGACTGCTGACCGTAGAGAGCCACGAAAAGTTGTCGTTCTCCCTATTTGAGAGTCTACTTAAAAAATATGAGGTAGAACGAGCTATCGTGTCGGCGGTTGGTGAATTGCCTCTAGATTTTGCCGCATTTTTTCCACAACATATTCCTGTCATGTATTTTAACGATGGGATACGATTACCCATCATCAACAGCTATAAAACACCTAACACATTAGGTTCCGATCGGTTGGTTTTAGCTGTGGCGGCTCATTTCCTGTATCCGAACTCCAATGTTCTAGTTATTGATAGTGGCTCGGCCATAACCTACGATTTGGTAACCGATAAAGGAGAATATATGGGTGGAGCCATTTCGCCGGGCATCGATATGCGCTTTAAAGCGCTTAACACGTTTACCGCTAAATTACCGCTGCTTAGCATGGATGATGCGTTCACTTTGGTGGGAACTACCACAAAAGAGTCAATCCTTTCGGGCGTGCTCAATGGTGTTTTGGATGAGGTAAATGGGTTTATTAAAAGGATTGGCCGGCTCTATTCCCCCTTAAGGATAGTTTTTACCGGAGGGAATGCAAATTTCTTTG